>JAYTFI010000148.1:0-7104 GCA_043734485.1 Acidimicrobiales bacterium
GCGGCGATCGACCGCACCCTGAAGCGTTCCGCCTATGCCGACCTCGGGGTCGAGAACTACTGGATGGTGGACCCCGACCACCCCAGGATCGAAGTGCTCGAGCTCGTCGACGGCGTGTACCGCGAGGCCGGTTCTTGCCAGGGCGACAACGACATCACGATCGCGCAGCCGTTCATCGTGACGCTCAACCCCGCCCGCCTGGCCATTCCGTAGGGCTCCGCAGCCCGACCTCAGCTCTGGTTCTCGCCGCCGAAGATCTCGCTGACCGACGCGTCTTCGAAGACCGCCGAGATGGCATCGGCCAGCAGCGGCGCGATCGAGAGGACCTCGATCTTGTCGCACTGCTTCTCGGGCGGCAGCGGCAGCGTGTTGGTGATGATGAGCCGGGTCATCGAGGAGTTCTTGATGCGGTCGATGGCCGGCCCGCTCAGGATGCCGTGTGTAGCCGCGGCCAGCACCTCGGTGGCACCGGCCTTCTTCAAGAGGTCCGCAGCCGCGCAGATCGTGCCCGCGGTGGCCACCATGTCGTCGACCAGCACGCACACACGACCGTGGACGTCACCCATGATGTCGAGGGCCTGTACCGAATCGACCTGGCTCTTCGAGCGCCGCTTGTAGATCGAGGCAACATCCGCGTCGAGATGCTTGGCGAAGCGCTCGGCCACTTTCACCCGGCCGGTGTCGGGAGACACGATGACCGCGCCCGGCCCGACCACGTACTTCAGGTGCTCGACGAGCACCGGCATGGCCGTGAGGTGATCCACCGGGATGTCGAAGAAGCCCTGGATCTGGCCGGAGTGGAGATCGATGCTCACGACCCGGTCGGCGCCCGCAGTGGTGAGCATGTCGGCCATCAGCTTCGCGGTGATCGGCTCTCGACCGGTCGACTTGCGATCCTGGCGGGCGTAGCCGTAGAGCGGGCACACGGCGGTGATGCGCTTGGCCGACGCCCGCTTGGCCGCATCGATCATGATCAGCTGTTCCATGATGTTGTCGTTCACCGGCTGGCAGTGCGTCTGCAGGATGAACACGTCGGAGCCGCGCACCGACTCGCCGAGGGTGCTGCGGATCTCACCGTCTGCGAAGTCGACCAGGTTCGGATTGCCGAGGACAAGGCCGAGGTGCGCAGCGACCTCCTCGGCAAGACCGGGGTTCGACCGCCCAGCGAAGAGCTGCAGGCGCTTCTTCGGCTGGAACTCCATGGGTGCTGCCCCCTCTGAGATGACCGGTCTCACGACACCAACGTCAGAGTGAAGCCGATTCCCCCGAAGCAACCTGCTGGAACAAACCCTGGAAGAACGGCCCCGTGACGACGCCCGGCGCCACCCTACAGCCCGGTTCGAGAACGGCAAACGGCCCCACGACAGCATCCGCGCCGATCTCGGCGTGCCGGGCGACGCTCTGCTCGATCACGACGCCGTCAGCCACCTTGCAGTCGACGAGGCGGGTATTCGGGCCGATCTCACAGCCCCGGCCGATGACGGTGTTGCCCTGCAGCAGGGAGCCGGGGTAGATCGTGCAGTCGGGACCGATCTGGACGGCGGCGTCGACGTAGGTCTGCTCGGGATCGAGCATGCTGACGCCCTGGGCCATGAGTCGGGCATTCGTCCGCCGCCGCAAGGTGGCCTCGGCCTTGGCCAGCTGCATACGGTCGTTCACACCGTCGGCCTCGGATGGGTCGGCCACGACGTGGGACACGACGTTGTACCCGGCGTCGTAGAGGACTTCGATGACGTCCGTGAGGTAGTACTCGCCCTGGCTGTTCTCGGGGCTGAGCCGACGCAGCGCGGGAGCGAGCAGGCTGCGCTTGAAGCAATAGACCGACGTGTTGATCTCCTGGATCGCCCGCTCATCATCGGTTGCATCGCGATGCTCGACGATCCGCCGGACGCGGTTCCCCTTGCCGCGCACGACCCGGCCGAGGCCGTTCGCGTCGTTGATGATGGCAGTGAGCACGGTCGCCGCGGCATCGGAGCTCACGTGCGTACGCAGGAGCTCGGCCATGGTCTCGGGCCGGAAGAGCGGCTGATCGCCAGGCATCACCAGGAGGTCACCGTCAGCCTCGTCGTCGAGCTCGTCGGCCGAGAACGCAGTGAGGGCGACCGACACGGCATCGCCGGTGCCGCGCTGCACATGCTGGGTGACGAACTCCAGCGGCATCCCGCTCGGGGCCTCCTCCAGCAGCGCCTTGGTGACCCGTTCGGCGCCATGGCCGACGACGACCACGGCCCGTTCGAGACCCAGTTCACTGGCCGCGTCGAGCACATGAAGGACCATCGGACGGCCGCACAGACGGTGAAGCGGCTTCGGACGGCTCGATTTCATTCGGGTACCTTCGCCGGCGGCCATCACAATGGCAGCCAGCGGACGGCCGGAAACGGGGGAATTGGGCACGGATACCTCGAGGTCGTGATCAGAAGAGATCGTCGGCGGACGGCGGTCAGAGGTTGAGCGCCCCAGCTCGGCCCAACAGCTGCTGGGCGATGTTCGCGGGAGAGGACTCGAACCCCTATTCACTGGACCAAAACCAGTTGTCCTGCCATTGGACGACCCGCGAGCGGCTCCACCAATGACGATACCAGCGGGCGCTTTCGAGTCGGTGTCGATTGGCCGTGCGGACACGTGCGAATGCGGTCACGCGGTGGTCGAGGTCACGCGGTGGTCGAGGTCGTGACCACGGCACCACTCGGGTCCGTCAATGCCACATCCCGCAACGCGGCGTAGTCCTTCGCGTTCACCGGCGTGGGGATCGGCGTGCCGCTCGGCCCCGGCACGGTCGCCTGACGGATGCCGTCGATGTCGATCTCCGCCAGCTGATCGAACGGGTTCGAGATGGTGAACAGCAGCTGTGCCAGTGCGATCGCGCGGTCCTGGTCGGTGGGGAGGTTGCGGAATGCATCGCCATTGGCGATGGCCAGCACCAGCACGCCACCGGCGTCCAGGCTCACGCTTGGGCGGAAGTCGGCCACCTTGGAGGTGACGCCGTCCGCCGTCTCCTCCGCTACGGGGCCTTCGACGAGCAATTGGAGGTAGGCGTTGACGTTGTCCGTATCATTGTCCTGGCGGACCGACTCCCGTTCTCGGCCCACAACCTTTCCGTCGCGCACGAAGTAGATGCTCGGCGTCTCCCGGCCGAGCGTCAGCGTGTCGTAGGTGGAGCGCTTCACGGGGGTTCGTGTGCCCTTCTCGAACGAGTCGTCGAAGACGGACGGCAGACGCTTGCCGTCGCGCTCGAAGTCCACGCTCTCGACTCCCGGCACGCTCGTGAGCGTCAGCACCAACTGTCCGAGGGCGAGCGAGTCGGTGTCCATGCCGCTCCGCCCGCTGGGCGCCGTGAGATCGACGAGGACCGTGCTCCCGCTCATCCCGGCGATACGAACGTCGTAGGGCCCAACAGCGGTCGAGTAGCCGCCGTCTCGATCGGCCACGCTCGGTCCCGCCTTCAGCGCCGAAAGGACCGAACGCAGCCGCCCGACAAGGGAGGGCGAGAGCGGGATGTCGCGATAGCGGAAGTCGACTTTGTTGGCCTGGAACACGAACCAGATCTTCAACGGCTCGGTCGGTTCGAGCACGCCGAGCGGGATCTCGCGCCGTTCCACCCGCTTCGGCTTCTCGTCCCGCGGGACGCCGCACCCACTCAGCCCGAGCGCCGCGGCGATGCAGACGGCACCGACAGAAAGGCCGCGACGTCTCACTCCTCCATCTCCTCGGGGGGTGCGACGGCCAGTTCCACGACGAAGCGGGCACCGCCGCCGATCCGCTCCTCCACCCACGCACGACCCCCATGCAGCTGCGCATGGGCGGCTACGAGCGCGAGACCGAGACCGGTGCCCTTTGGAGCCGACGTGCCCCGGACGTGGGCCTGTCCTCGCCGGAACCGTTCGAAGATGGCCAGCCGTTCGTCCTCCGGGACGCCCGGACCCTGATCCTCGACGGCGATGACGACACGCTCGATCGGCTGCGCCTGATCGTTGGCCTCGCCTGTCGCCGCGACCAGCGTTCCATCGATGACCGCAGTGTTCGCCTCGCCGTCGGCAAGCTCGATCCGCGTAGCCCCGCCGCCGTAGAGGGCGGCGTTCTGCAGGAGGTTGGCCACGATCCTCTCGACCCGCCGCTTGTCGACCCGTAGATCGGACTGGCTCAGCCGATCCGAGTCGACCGGCACGTCGACGTCGTGGATGGCCACGACCTGCTGTACCAGTGCCGGGAGGTCGACGACCTCACTGTTGAGCTCCGCAGCTCCGGCATCGAAGCGGGAGATCTCCAGCAGATCAAGGACGAGGCGCTCGAAGTGGCCCGTCTGGGTGACTAGCACGTCGAGCGCCTTCTGGGAGCGCTCCGACAGCTCGTCGCGTCGGGAGTGGAGAAGTTGCGCTGCAGTCGACAGTGCCGTCAGTGGGGTACGCAGCTCATGGCTGACGTCGGATGCGAACCGGGCCTCGCGTTCGAGCCGCGCCTGTAGCGTCGCCGCCATCCCGTTGAACGAATCGAGCAGCGGATCGAGGTCCACGTCGCCGCTCCGCTCGAGCCGAGTGTCGAGCTGACCCCGTGCGATGCCGGCGGCCGCATTGGCCACGTCATGCAGCGGGCGTACCACCCTCCTGCTCACCGTGCGACCGAGGAGAGCGGCCCCGAAGGTGCTGATGCCTGCGGCGATGGCCAGTGTGCGGGCCAGCTGGCGGAGGCTGCGCTCTACATCCTCCAGCGACGCGATCTCGTAGAACTCGGCGTCGACTGCATCGAGACGGACGGCCCAGACGAGCTTCGGCCCAGTCGGGCTGTCCACGATCTGATGGCCGGCGGGCGCGCCGTCTTCGAGGAGCTGGACCAGCGCGGCAGGCACATCCCGCTTCACGGTCAGGGTCTTTGGGCTGGCGTAATCGGTCTTACGGGCGTGCGACACGAGGATCGACGAGGAGTTCTCGGTCCGCTGCCGCTCGATCACGTCGTCGACGCTGCGGTCGGTCTGCGCGAGCGCCGGGATGAGCTCCGCTGCGTTCGCATAGGCCAGCCGCTCGACTGCGGCCGTGCGCTGGTTCACGAAACTCGGCCGGGCGACGAGGAAGGTGATGGTCGAGACGGTGACCGAGATGATGAGCGAGCCGAGCGCCAGTGCCCAAGTGGTCCGGGCCCGAAGACCGAGGCGGATGCGGTCGAACGGCGGGGGTAGCTGCCATGCCGGCCCGGATCGGCCCGCCGACTCGACAAGTACGTCGCTACCCAGGTACGCCGCGGGGAGGACCTCCGGACGAGCGGCGATGCGGTCGATCGCGCTGCGGTCAACCGGCGCACGCCCCGTCGGATGCCGGGCCAGATCGGCCGTCGACGGGCCGCTCGGCTTCACGGCGTCGGCTCCGGCGTCACCGCAATGGCCTGCTTCACGGTACGAACCGGTAGCCCAGACCTCGGACCGTCACCACCCACCGCGGCTCGGCGGGGTCGTCTTCCACCTTGGTACGGAGGCGGCGGATATGGGCATCGACGAGGCGGCCGTCGGCGAGGAAGTCATGGCCCCAGACCTGCTCGAGCAGCTGCTCCCGGCTGAACACCTTGTCGGGGTTGGTGGCGAGCAGCACAAGCAGCCGGAACTCGGTCTTCGTGAGCGGCAGCACCTCACTCCGTTTTAGGGCGACGCCGCTGTCGGGCCGGATGCTCAGGTCGCCGTAGTTGTAGATGGCAGGCCCGCTCGGCGTATCGGGATTCGGCCGCGTCGGCTGGGTGCGGCGGAGGTGGGCCCGGATGCGGGCGGCTAGTTCCTTCGGGACGAACGGCTTCGTGACGTAGTCGTCGGCGCCGGCCTCGAGCCCGGCCACCACGTCGAAGCTGCTCTCCTGCGCCGTTACGATGATGATCGGCACGTCACTCGTCTGGCGGATGACGTGGCAGATGTCGAAGCCGCTCATGTCGGGCAGCTTCAGATCGACGAGCACGAGGGACGGCCGGTCGGCGGCGAAGCGCTCGAGCCCCTCGGCGCCATTGCCCGCCTCACTGACGTCGTAGCCCTCATCTTCCAGCACCATGCGCAGCATGAGGCGGACGTCGTCGTCATCCTCGATGGTGAGCAGGCGGGAACGCACCCCTCCATCATGGTTCGATCCGGCCTCGGTGCACGACCACGGGGAGGGCAACGGTTTTCGCCAGCCCGATTCGGTTCGCTAGTCTCTCGACCCTCATGGGATCGCTGATCAAGAAGCGCCGCAAGCGCATGCGCAAGAAGAAGCATAAGAAGATGCTCAAGCGGACGCGCTTCCAGCGCAGGGCGAAGAAGAAGTAGCGACAGTTCGGGCGACGATCAGGCCGTCGCCTGGGAACGCGCCCGCCACGAACCACGTCGAACCGCTTCCTGCGAGGACGGGCACGCGTCCACTTGCTTCCGCCAGGCGATCGCGCCATCCGGCGAGCCTTGGCTCCACGAGCAGTGCTGCCGGTTCGAGGTCGTTCGGGCCCTCGGCGTGCGGGCCGCCGAGCGCGTCCCAGGCCCGATACACGGCTGGGGTGGACACGCCGAACGGCGGGGTGCACAGCGTGAACGTCGCGGCAACGAAGGGCAGCGGCTCGACGACCTCGCCAATGCCAGTCACTCGTGCCCGGCCACCACGAATGCAGAACGACACGTCTGCGCCCAACGCAGAGGCCCCGACCACGTCGTGGTCGGTCGTGCGTCCGGCCCATCGGAACACCGCAGCCGCGTCGGCCGACCCGCCACCCAGCCCGCCCCCTGCAGGGATGCGCTTCACGACATGCACCCGCGCCTTTCGGTCGACTGCGCCGAGCGCCTGCAGGATGAGGTTGTCGCGTGTCGCCGCGACCGGGAGTCCGCCGCTCGCCGTTGCCGCCATCTCGATCGTGAGGTCACTGCTCGCGTGGGTGCCGATTTCGGTGAACGTGAGCGTGTCGGCCAAGTCGAGCGTGACCATCTCCGCGTCGACGAGGTGGTAGCCGTCAGACCGCAGCCCGGTGATGCGCAGCGACAGCGTCAGCTTCGCGGGTGCCTGCTCGACAGGGCTCATCCCAAGCACCGTGGTCGTCGACGGGCAACGATCGGTTTAGGACCCGTACCCGCAGAACGCATCAACACACGCTATTCCGTCGGCTCTGATCACG
>JAYTFI010000149.1:0-4790 GCA_043734485.1 Acidimicrobiales bacterium
CCGGGAACCCTCGTTCCGGGGCTGGTGGCGCTGTCAGGCGACCTCGATGCCAACCGCGCGCTTGTGCAGACGTGGGCCGATGCCGGGGTCAGCCACTTGCTGCTCGACCTTCCTACGGGCGCCTCCCTCGCCGAGGTGTCGCGCTACCTGCAGCCCGAGGTCGGCATGGTCCGCTTCCCCCGGGTGATCGCCGACGCCGAGTTGCCCATGGACTGGAACGGCTGAGTTCATGACTCGGCGGGGGCCTCCGCTCGCGAGGGCTCGCTTTGGCCTCACCTCGCGTCGTGCTTCCTCGCTGTCGCTCGGATCCGACTGGCAAAGCCAGATCGGACCGCACGGGGCTCATGGCCCGCCACCTCAGAGCGGGCTGCGCCGGGTCGGTGCGCTACGCCGTCGGTCGGAAATTCGGTTTGCGCTTCTCGACGAACGATGCGACGCCCTCGGCAAAGTCGGGCGTCGACATGAACACACCCCGCATGGCCTTGGCCAGGACGGTCGCCCGCTCGATGTCCTCGCCCTCGATCCGGTGCAGCAGTTCCTTGCCGAGACGCAGCGCATGAGGGCCGAGCGAGGCGATGTCGTCGGCGAGCGCACGGGCGACCTGGAGGAACCCCTCGGCCGGGACGACCCGGTGGACAAGACCGGCCGTCAGCGCCTCCTGGGCGTCGATGCGACGGCCGGTGAGTGCGAGCTCCCGAGCCCGCCGGTGACCGATGGCGGCGGCCACGGTAGGCAGCACGACGATCGGGAACAGACCGATGCGAACCTCACTCATCCCGAACTGCGTGCCTTCTGCGGCGATCACGATGTCGGAGGCGGCCACGATCCCGCAGCCGCCGGCCAGCGCGTACCCGTGCGGGGCGCAGATCACCGGTTTCGCCATCGAGCGGATCACCGTCATCAGCGTGACCCAGCCCTCGCCGCCGTCGTGGAACGTGAACGCCGACGAACCAGTGGCCGACTGGAACTCCTTCAGGTCGCCGCCCGAGCAGAACCCCGAGCCCTCACCCCGAAGGAGGATCGCTGCGACCAAGTCGTCGGCATCGAGATCGGCCAGATGGCCGTTCAGTTCGAGGACGGCGGCGTAGTCGAGCGGATTCCGTCTGTCGGCGCGGTCGAGGACGACTTCGGCCACACCGCCGCGTCGATCGATGCGGAAGGCCGGAGCAGCGGTCACGAACAGCTTATTTGGGTGTGAGAACGGTGCTCGAGCCAAGCCATGGGTCATACACTGCCGCCGACTTCAGCCCGACCTTGGCCGCTTCTACCCCCACGAACTTCTGCCATAGATCGGCAAGCGTGAGGTCTGTTGCCTTGAATTGCAGGAATTGGGTGACGAACGACCACATCTTGAAGTCGCCCTGCGGCATCCAGAACGTGTTATGGGCCACGAAGATCGGGGGAGAATTGAGCAGCGACAGGCCGGCGTTCTGCTTCAGGGCGTCGGCTACACCGAACTCGCCGATGAACACCGCCTCGGAGCGGCCCGTGGCTACGTCCTGCACGGTTGCCGCCTGATCGGCCAGCTCCTTCAGCTTCGCCTTCGGGAAGTTCAGCTTTGCTGCGGCGGCCTGCGACGAGCCGGCGAGCACCGCAATCGTAAGGCCCGCATCGTTCAGGGCCGACGCCGTCTTGACCGTCGACCCTTTCTTCAGGATCACGTAGCTGCCTTCGAGAAACGCCGGCGCGCCAGCGAACGCCGCCTTCAGGCCGCGGGACGGAAGGTTGGTGACGGGGATGCCACCCATGTCGAAACGGCCGGCGAGCTGTGCCGCGAACAGCTCGCCGAACGGGATCTCGACGTACTCGATCGTGGCGCCGAGCTCCTTCATCATCAGCTTGAGCACTTCGATGGAGTAGCCGGTGGGCTCGTTGGTCTTCGCGTCGCGGAACTGCAGCGGGGCGAATCCGAGGTCGACACCGACCTTCACTTTCTTGCTCTTCTGGATGCGGTCGAGCAGCGAGTCGGTACCCGCCGCGGCTGCAGTTGCGGCCGAAACGGGGCCGGCGGTGGCGATGCCTGCGGTGGCCGCAGCGGCGACACCGGCCGAGGCCAGGAGGCCGTTCCGGAGGAACGATCGGCGACCGAGCCCCGCTTCACCGGAGGGGCCAGAGGGATCGGCGTCGGCGTGGTCGATCTGCATGTCCATTGGCAAGGCCCTTTGCTCGGTGATGGTGGCGTGGTGGTGATAGTGGCTCGGTAGGAGGACCGTACGCGAACGGTCGTTCGTTCGTCAAGCGAAACCTGTGACCGCTCGGGCCGCTGGCCCGACGCGGCTCGAAGCAGCGCAGCTCAGCCGAGTCGGACGAGAAGGTCGCCCGGAGCAACTAGCGCCCCGGCTGCAACTGGCACCTCGGCGACGGTTCCCGCCCGGTCGGCGACGAGCGGATTCTCCATCTTCATGGCCTCGAGGACGACCATCGTCTGACCGAGCTCAACCGCATCGCCCACGGCAACAAGGACCTTCACCACCGTGCCCTGCATCGGTGCGACGAGCCGACCCGTGGCCCGAACGGCCGTACGGACGGCGTTGCTGGTGCGGATCGGGGTGCGGCCCGGATTCGACGTAACGCCGGTGGTCGCCGCACTCGTTGGACCGTCACTCAGTATGGGAACGTAGTATCGGCGGCCGCCGACCTCGACCTCACGACGAGAAGCGCCAGTCGCGACATAAACCGCATCGGCGACGGATTCCTCAGCGGCGGCAGACAACCCGGGCGCACCTGCCGAGCCGAACGTGAGGCGCTCCTCGACCCATCGCGTCGCATGCCGCGCGGCGGCGAAGTCGGGGTGACCGATGATGAGTGCTGCCGCTCCGGCCGTGGTGGCGACACCCTCGACCACCAGCTCGCCGAGCGCCCGTTGCATACGTTCGCGGGCTGCGTCGCGATCGGGAGCCCAGACGATGAGCTTCCCCACGAGGTTGTCATAGAACGGCGAAACGGCATCGCCCGCCTCGTAGCCGCCGTCCCACCGCACGCCGGGCCCGCTCGGCGCTCGCAGCGTGGAGATGCGCCCGGGTGAGGGCAGGAATCTTCCGTCGGTCGGGTCCTCCGCATTCACGCGGACTTCGATCGAGTGGCCCGTGGCTGCCGGCGCAACGCCCCCGAACGACAGCGGCAGCCCGGCCGCAACGCGCAGCTGCTCGGCCACGAGGTCGAGCCCGGTGACCATCTCCGTAACGGGGTGCTCCACCTGCAGGCGGGCGTTCATCTCGAGGAAGAAGAACTCGCCATCCTGGTAGATCAGCTCGACCGTCCCTGCGTTGCGGTACCCGACCTCACGGCACACACGGACCGAGGCGTCGAGCATCGCCGCCCGTACGGATGGGGCGAGATCCGGTGCGGGCGCTTCTTCGACGAGCTTCTGATGGCGCCGCTGCACCGAGCAGTCGCGCTCACCGATGGCGACGATGTTGCCGTGCTCATCCGCCATCACCTGCACCTCCACGTGGCGGGGCCAGGTGAGGTAGCGCTCGGCATAGCACTCGTCGTTGCCGAACGATGCCTTGGCCTCGCGCCGCGCCGCGTCGAGCATCTCGTCCGCCTCGGCTGCCGAGTGCACGACCTTCATGCCCCGGCCGCCGCCGCCGAAGCTGGCCTTCACCGCGACCGGGTAGCTGATGCCAGGCTGCTCGGCGAAGGCGCGCACGTCGTCGCCGGTGACGACCGGTCGATCGGTGCCCGGAACGACGGGAACGCCGGCCCGCCGTGCCGCAGCGCGGGCGGAGAGCTTGTCACCCATCGCCGCAATCGCCGCCGGAGGAGGCCCGACCCACACCGCTCCGGCCGCTTCCACGGCGGTCGCCGCGTCTGCCTGCTCCGACAGGAACCCGTAGCCGGGATGCACCGCCGAGGCGCCGCTGGCGCGGACCGCGTCGATGATCGCATCGATACGCAGGTAGCTCTCGGCCGCCGAACGACCGCCGATCGAGATGGCCTCGTCGGCCATGCGGACGTGCAGCGCGCCGGCGTCTGCGTCCGACGCAAGCACGACGGTGGCAATGCCGAGCTCACGGCACGTGCGGATGATGCGGACCGCGATTTCACCGCGATTGGCGATGAGAACCTTCTCGAAGAGTGGCATACGATGGCAACCTATCGCTGATCAAGCCTGCATGTCATCGTCGAGATCAATGGAATTCCACTCATCAATCTATCGGCAAGGCGCGCAAACACGTACAAGGAGCTCCGATGATCGTGCGCTTTGCGGACCAGACCCCCATTGTCGAGGACGGACATCCGCTCGTCATGTACCGAATCGTCGATCGCGTCCGCCACACCGACGGCCTCTCGGTCACCTGGGTGCAGCTGTGGGGCGAGCACTCGCGGATGCGCACATCGGCGAGCGAGCGCGTCTATGTCGTGGTCGCCGGAAGCGGCTCGTTCCAGGTCGGCGACGATCCCGCTGAGACGGTCGGGCCGGGCGACGTCGTCCTGGTCCCGCGTGATGTCGGCTACCAGTTCGCTGGGAACTTCACGTACCTCGTGCTCAACGCGCCGGCATTCGCCGATGGGGACGACGTCATCGAGGCCCGTCGCTGACGGCGCTGGGGCGAGGGAGGAGCGCGGCGGCGGCCCCCGACGCCAGTCAGGTAAGTGCGTCCAGCGCGCGCTCGATGCGCTGTTCGCTGATCGGCCCCGACGTGCCGAGAGCTTGGGCGAACACACTTATGCGCAGCTCCTCGACGAGCCAGCGCACATCGAGAAGTTCGCGCATCCGGCTCGGTGGGCACGTCAGCAGCAGGTCGTCGATCTCGTCCTGCAAGCGCCGGACGGGCGCAAGTCGC
>JAYTFI010000150.1:0-6419 GCA_043734485.1 Acidimicrobiales bacterium
GCCCGCACTGCGCTCGGCGAGGTCTGGTCGGCGCTCCGTGGGCCGGCGTCCGAGTTGGACCGGGTGGTGCTCGGCGGCGACGCGGCACTCGCCGGTCCCTTCCCCGTCGCCGTCGCTGCGGTTGCAACGATCGGCGCTGCGCACCTCGCCGCCGCAGAGCACGGGCGGGCGCGAGGCCTCGACGTCGGCGACGTCCACCTCACGCTTCGTGACGCGGCTGCCGCTTTTCGCAGCGAGCGCTACCTCGAGATCGACGGCGCGGCACCGGTCGATCCGTGGTCCCCGCTCTCCGGCTACTACGAGGCCGACGACGGGTGGGTGCAGCTGCACACCAACTACGACCACCACCGTGACGCGGTGCTGCGCGTCACGGGCACGTCGGCCGAACGCGTTGCGGTCGCCGCAGTGCTCGCACGTCGAAGCCGATTCGCCATCGAGGATGACGTGCTGGCTGCGGGCGGGTGCGCGTTCGCGGTCCGGTCGCACGACGAGTGGGCAACGACCGCGCAGCACGCCGCGCTTGCGTCGATCCCGCTGGTGACGACCAGTCCTCTGGGGACGGTTGGCGCGCCGGTGCCCGCTCCGGTCGCCGCTTCGGTCGTTGTTGGGCGGCCGCTCGCCGGCGTGCGGATCCTCGACCTCACGCACGTGATCGCCGGGCCGACGGCCGGGCGCACGCTCGCTGCATACGGCGCGTCCGTCACCCGGATCAGTGCGGCGCACCTGCCGACCCTGCCGGTGCTGGACGTCGACACCGGCTTCGGCAAGACGTGGCGCCGACTCGATCTGCGGCTTGCCTCCGATCGGGCGGCATTCGTCACGCTCGTAGCCGAGAGCGATGTGGTGCTGCAGGGGTTCCGCCCGGGCGCGTTCGAGGCGCTGGGGGTCGGTCCGGACGACCTTGCTGCGGTGCGGCCGGGCCTCGTGGTGGTGACGCTCTCCGCATGGTCGCACGTCGGCCCGTGGTCCCGCCGGCGCGGCTTCGACAGCCTCGTGCAGACGGCGACCGGCGTCGCCCACGAAGGCGGTCGGGTCCGTGGCGTGGCGACGCCGGTCCCGTTGCCGGCGCAGGCGCTCGACCACGCCACCGGGTACCTGATGGCTGCGGGGGCAATACGTGCGCTCACCGATGGGCAGGGCGCGCACGTGGAGTGTGCGCTGGCCCGCACGGGGGCGTGGCTCTGGTCGCTGCCGCGGACGGCGGTGGAGCAGCCCGACCTGACCCTCGACGACGTTGCCGATCTGCGGATGGTGACCGACACGCCGTACGGACGGGCTCGTCATCTCGGGTCGATTGGCACGATCGACGGTGTGCGGCTCGGGTGGGACGCGCCTCCCCCGGCGCGGCCCTGGTAACCGCCTTCGACGCCCCTTGCGACGGTGATCCGCGCACCTCGGGTCTGACGTCCGCGCACCTCGGCCTGGCTCGTGCGTTGGGAGCGATTCCAGCTGACGAGGTGCGCGGATCGGTGCCGCCTGCCTCCATCGTCCGAGCATTGTGGGAGCGGCGGGGGGTTGGTGCGTAACGTGGCGACGTCCAGCCGAGCCGCCATCGACGAGTGGCCGCCGCACCTGAGGAGCCGCCATGTCCGACCGCCGCACGATCGAAACGGGAACCGAGTACCTGCTCGGCTGGGTCGAGGACGGCGTGGCCGTGCTCAGCTTCAACCGGCCCGAGCGTCGCAACGCGCTGCATGCCGAGATGTACCGCGGGTTCGCCATGGCGCTGCCGGTCATCGCCGAAGACCCGGGCGTCGGTGCCGTCGTCGTCACGGGCGAGGGTGGTGCGTTCTGCGCCGGCGGTGACGTGAAGGGCTTCGCCGAAGGCCACGCTCGCGCCGCCGCCAGCACAGCCCCCGCACCGTCGCCGGCCGCGTCGATCGACAACCTGCGGGCCCGGCAGGCCGAGGTGTCGCTTGCACTGCACCGCATGCCGAAGCTGACGATCGCCGCGCTCCCGGGTGCCGCCGCCGGTGCCGGGCTGTCGATCGCGCTCGCCTGCGACCTGCGCGTCGCCACCGAGAAGGCCGTCATCACGACGGCGTTCGCCAAGATCGGCGCGTCCGGCGACTTCGGCGGCAGCTGGTTCCTCACCCAGCTCGTCGGCGCGTCGAAGGCCAAGGAGCTCTACGTGATGAGCGACCGGCTCTCGGCGCGTGACGCCGAGAAGCTCGGCATCGTGAACCGCGTGTTCGCGGACGAGGAGTTCGCCGATGGCTGGATGGACTACGCCCGACGCATCGCCTCCGGCCCGACGCTCGCCAACCGGGCCATCAAGGAGAACATCAACCGCGCCATCGTGGCCGACCTCGCCACGTGCCTCGACGCCGAGGCCGTCAACATGATCGCCACGATGTCGACCGCCGACCACCGCGAGGCGACCGCCGCCTTCGTCGAGAAGCGCGAGGCCAAGTTCAGCGGCCGCTGAGCTGAGCCCCCTCGCCGGCCATCAGAAGCCGGTGAACGTGGCGAACTCCTCTACCGGAGCGCGCTCGGAGCGCAGCGCGTTCACCGGGTGGGCGGGGTCGGCGTAGCCGAGGGCCATGCCGCAGTAGACCATTTCATTCTCGGGCAGTCCGAAGTGGACCTGCAGCGTGCGGCGTCCGAGCGCCCAGTACTCCTGCATGCAGCTGGCCACGCCGCGCTCGATGGCGGCCAGCGCGATCGACTGCATGAACATGCCGAGGTGGGCCCACTGGCCGTGCCCCATGCGCTCGTCGATGGCGAAGAACAGGCCGACCGGTGCGCCGAAGAACTGCGTGTTCTCGGCCAGTCGCGCGAGCCGGCCGCCCTTGTCGTCGCGCCCGATGCCGAGGAGCTCGTACATCTGCTCGCCGAGCGCGTAGCGACGCGTGCGATACGGCTCCCACAGATCGGCCGGGTACATCGGCCGGTCGCCCTGCTCGCCACGCGGGTTGGCGGCGAGTGCCGCGTTCACTGCCTCGATGACCCCCTGGCGCGCCTCGCCGGCGACGGCCACGACCTTCCACGGCTGCAGGTTGCCGCCCGACGGTGACCAGCGGGCCGCGTCGAGGATCTCGTGGACCACGGCCTCTGGAACGGGCTCGGAGGTGAAGGCGCGGGTGGAGATGCGGGCGTGCAGGGCCTCGGTGACGTTCATCGCCGGAGATCTTGCCCGACCGCCAGACCCAACGGTGCCGAGCTCGCAGAACCGGTTGCAGACCCGAGCTCGCAGAACCGGTTGCAGACCCGAGGTTGGAAGACTTCTGCACGCCCAAGGTGCACAACTCTTCCGCCCCCGGGGGAGCGACGCTTCATCCGGCCGCCCGCCCGCGGATATCGGTTCCAATCGCTGCGGCGACTGCGGCTGCGATCGTTTCTGGGCGATCGCGCCGCTGTTGCCAAGTCACACCGATCATCCGCCAGCCGACCGCGGCGAGAGCGTTGTTGCGCTCCTGGTCGGCCACCCAGTCGCTGTGCTGGGCGTGCCACATCCAGCTCACCGCCTCGATGCCTACCCGGTCGATCGGGTAGGCGAGGTCGAGATAGCGCTCGCTCCCGTCGAGCAGAATCACGCAGTGTTGCATCACCGGTTTTGGGAGACCGGCCTTGCGCAACGATCGCCGGACATCTCGTTCGAAGGTGTTGCTTCCTCGGATCTCCCCGTCGCGCTCGGCGAGCACCTCGGCAATGACGCCGGCACCACGCCGACCGGCCCTCCCCAGCTCAATGACGCGTCGCCGAAGAATCGGCAAGGCCGTGAGCCGTCGACGCAACGCCTCGTCGACCATGAATCCCAGTTCGCGGGGCGAGAGGAACGCCGCACAATCGATGAGCGTCCGCGTCGGTGTAGTCAGGCGAAAGCCCGTCATGCGCTGGGTATCCGAAGGCGGAAGCGCCGCGCGGTAAGCGACATCGACGCCCCGGAGTTGAACCCGCCGGTGTGCCGGGACGGCGACGCATACCGGGCCCGCGCTGCGGTCGGCACCATCTCTAGCCTGGCAGGAACGAAGGCCGTGCAGGATCGCGGCGGTCTCGCGATCGACGGCCGAACCGCAGCCGGCCGCGAGGCAGGCCGCTGCGCAACGCGCTTCGAGCGAATCGGCGACTCCGGCGACACGGAAGACGCCTCGATGCGCGACAACGAGTTCGCCCCGCTGAACGAGCCCCGTGACCTGGCGGTCGGTGAGACCGGAGCGGCGCAGCTCCGGTCGCGAGACGACGCCGACGCGCTGTGCGGCCAACTGGCTGGCGATAGTCGAGGTGTTCACGAAGAGCAGCATCGCCGGGGGGTATGACGATGACGCCTCGTCCGCCACCGCCCGAACCCGAACGCGAGGAGGTTCGAAGACTTCTGCACCTACGCGGTACAGAAGTCTTCGGACCTTGCGATCAGCGGGTTCCAGAAGTTCGGCGTCGGCAGGTTCGGCGGGCCCGGTCAGGCCGTGCCGCCGGCGCCACCTGACGCGCCGAGGACGGCCTGCGCAGCTGCGAGGCGAGCGATCGGGATGCGGAACGGCGAGCAGGACACGTAGTCGAGGCCGACGTTGTAGAGGAAGATGATCGACTCGGGGTCGCCACCGTGCTCGCCGCAGACGCCGAGCTTGAGGCCCGGCTTGACCTTGCGGCCCTTCGCCGCCGACTCGGCCACGAGCGCACCGACGCCGGTCTGGTCGAGCGTGTCGAACGGGTTGCGCTTCAGCAACCCCTGCTCGAGGTAGGCCGGCATCATGCGCGACTCGACGTCGTCACGGCTGAAGCCGAACGTCATCTGCGTGAGGTCGTTCGTCCCGTAGGAGAAGAAGTCGGCTTCCTCGGCGATCTCGTCGGAGCGGATCGCGGCGCGGGGCGTCT
The DNA here is from genome assembly GCA_043734485.1 of Acidimicrobiales bacterium. GTDB lineage: Bacteria > Actinomycetota > Acidimicrobiia > Acidimicrobiales > JANYDT01 > JAYUDQ01. The sequence goes on from JAYTFI010000150.1 coordinate 4,816, forward strand.
CGACCATCGTGCCGATCGTGACATCCAGCGAACGAGCCGCGGCGGGATCCATCTTCGCCTTCGTCTCCGAGATCGCGTCCTCGCACCACGTGCGGGCCAACGCCAGCTCCTCACGCGTGACGGTGAGCGGGATCATGACCTCGATCACCGGCTTGCCGCCCTTCTTCACCCGAGCGGCCGCCGCCTCCATGAGCGCGCGCACCTGCATCGCGTAGAGGCCCGGCTTGACGACGCCGAGGCGGACGCCGCGGGTGCCGAGCATCGGGTTGAATTCGTGCCACGCCTCGGCGGCGGCAAGCAGCTTCTCCTCGACAGCCGTAAGTCCACTTACGGCTTTCTTGATGGTGAGCTCTTCCGTGCGGGGCAGGAACTCGTGCAACGGCGGGTCGAGCAGACGGACGGTGACCGGCAGGCCGTCCATCTCCTTGAGGATGTCCTCGAAGTCGGCCTTCTGGGCCTTGCGCAGCTTCTCGAGCGCGGCCGCCTCGGCCTTGGGCGTCTCGGCCAGGATCATCTCGCGCACGATCGGGAGGCGGTCCTCGGCGAGAAACATGTGCTCGGTGCGACAGAGGCCGATGCCCTCGGCGCCGAAGCTGCGGGCCTGTTTGGAGTCGGCGCCCGTGTCGGCGTTCGCCCGCACCTTGAGGCCACGGACCTTACGCGTGCCCTTGCGGATCTCGTCGGCCCACCCGAGGATCGTGTGGAACTCGGCCGGCGGCTCGGCCTCGGCCATCGCCAGGGCACCCACGGTGACGACGCCGGTGGCACCGTCGATGGAGATGACGTCGCCCTGGTTGACGCGGATGTCGCCGACCATGAAGTACTTGTCGTCGAAGATCTTGACCGCGTCGGCGCCGACGACGGCGGGCGTGCCCCAACCGCGGGCGACGACGGCAGCATGCGACACGAGACCGCCGCGGGCCGTGAGGATGCCCTCGGCGACCATCATGCCGTGGACGTCCTCCGGCGACGTCTCGTTGCGCACGAGGATGACCTTCTGCCCACGGTCGACCGCGTCGACGGCGGCATCGGCGGTGAACTCGACGTTGCCGACGGCCGCGCCGGGCGATGCGCCGAGGCCCTTGGTGAGCGTGAGGCCGGTGCCGGAGAACTGGGGATGCAGCACCTGGTCGAGGGCGTCGGCGTTGACCCGCATGATCGCCTCCTCCTTGCTGATCTTCCACTTCGTCTTGCCCGAAGGTTTGGTCATGTCGACTGCCATCTTCAGCGTGGCCGCGCCGGTGCGCTTGCCGACGCGGGTCTGCAGCATCCAGAGCTTGCCCTGCTCGATGGTGAACTCGGTGTCGCACATGTCCGTGTAGTGCGCCTCGAGGCGGTCAAAGATGGCGAGGAGTTCGGCGTAGCACTTCGGGAACGTGCGGTTGAGGTCTTCCAACGTCTCGGTGTTGCGGATGCCGGCGACGACGTCTTCGCCCTGCGCATTGGTGAGGTAGTCGCCGTAGGGCTTGTTCTCGCCGGTGGACGCATTGCGGGTGAACCCGACACCGGTGCCCGAGTTGTCGTCACGGTTGCCGAACACCATGGTCTGCACGTTGACGGCCGTGCCGATCTCGTGCGGGATGCGCTCACGCACCCGGTAGGCA
>JAYTFI010000151.1:0-2206 GCA_043734485.1 Acidimicrobiales bacterium
TCGGCCAGCAGATTCCGTGCCACGCCAAGATCGTGGTGAAAGTGATCGAAACGCCGGATCCCGCGGAACGCGTCACGCAGGATCAGGATGGTCCAGCGATCGCCGTTGTCCGGCTGATGGAGTGCTCGCCACCGGGCCAACATAGCGACCTCAGTACGGAATTGCAACTGACTCAGTCCAGAAAGGCAACTCACACGGCGAACAGGTCACCAAACGCCTCGACGCGGGCCAAAGCCTCATCCCAGGTGAAGCTCAGTTCGCCCGTGGAAGCCGCCGTCTCGACCTCGTCCCACGTGACCGGCGTCGACACGGTTGGTTCCCTTCGGGCCCGTAGCGAATAGACGCAGACGGTCGTTTTCGCCCGCACGTTCTGGCTCCAGTCGATCAGCACCTTGCCGTCGCGGAGGCTCTTGTCCTGCTTCGACACCACGAGGTTCGGCAGCGACGCCTCGAGGCCCTCCGCCACCCGTTTCGCCAGCGCGGTGGTGCCGTTCGGCCCGTCATAGGGGATCGGATCGGGCGGGATGGCATAGAGCTGCATGCCCTTCGACCCGCTCGTCTTGACCCGGAGATCCATCGCCAGAGGAGCCAGGAGGTCACGGATGTGCAACGCCACCACGCTGCACTCGGCGATGCCGGTGGCCGGCCCGGGGTCGAGGTCGAACACGATCCGGTCGGGATCCCACGAGTCGTCACCGGCGCGATGCAGCGGCACGTGGAGCTCGAGTCCGGCCAGGTTGGCCATGAAGACCAGCGTGGGAAGGTCGCCGCCGATGATGTAGGTGTTGTCCTTCAATGCAACGCGCGGCACCCAGTCAGGCGCGTGGGACGGGATGTTCTTCGCGAAGAAGCTGGAGCCGTCGACGCCGTTGGGATAGCGGACCATCGTGACGTTGCGGCCCGCGAGATGCGGAAGCAGCACGGGTGCTATGCGCACGTAGTAGTCGATGACCTGTCCCTTCGTGAACCCGCCGGGGTAGAGCGGCTTGTCGAGGTTCGTGAGCGTGAGCGATCGCCCTTCGATCTCGACGACGGTGCCGGTCGGTGCCATCTCCAGACGCTCCGCTGATCGACCCGAGTGCGGGTGCCTATGCGCTCTTGCGGGCCTTGGCTGCGGCCAGGCTCGCTTCGAGCGCGGCCATCAGGTCGACGACCTTCGGCGCTTCTTCCGCGACCGGCACCTCGTAAACCTCGCCTGCCGACTTGGCGTCGATCAGCGCCATCACCCGTTGGCGATACTCGTCCTTGTACTTCGATGGCTCGAAGCCGCCGGCCGACGTCTCGACGAGCATCTTGGCCATGTCGAGCTCCTTCTCGGCGATGGCGATGCTGTGGTCGGGCAGACCGTCGATCTCGGCCGGGTTCACGATCTCGTCGGCGAACAGCATCGTCTCCAGGCACAGCATGTCGCCGATGGGCCGGATGGCCGTGAGGTACTCCTTGCTGCGCAGCACGACCTTGGCGATCGCCACCTTCTTCGTCTCGGTCATGGCCTTCACCAGAAGCGCGTACGGCCGCGCCCCGCCCTTGTCGGGGGCGATGTAGTACGCCTTCTCGTAGTAGATCGGGTCGATGTCGGCGAGGTCGACGAAGTCGAGGATCTGGATGGTGCGTTCGTTGGCCGCATCCCTGGGGGCAAGGGCCTCAAGCTCTTCGGGGTCGATCTGGACGTAGCGGTCACCGCCGAGGTCGTAGCCCTTCACGATGTCGTCCGCGGACACCTCCTCGCCCGTGGTGGCCGACACCCGTTTCTGCTTGATCCGTCCGCCCGTCGACTTCTCGATCTGGTTGAAGGAGATGTCCTTCGAACGGGTCGCGGTATAGAGCTTCACCGGTACGCTGAGGAGCGCGAAGCTCACGGTTCCGGTCCAGATAGGCCGAGCTGCCATCAGTCGCTCCCTTGCGTGTCGGGTGGTGCAGAGGGTGTTGCCGGTACGAGGCCCTTGTACGACGGGTGCCGCAGGATGCCCTGCGGCGTCCATTCACGGTATTCGACCCGGCACCGCAGCCGTGGCGTCACGAAGACGGCGGCCTTCTCGCCGGGGTCGTTCACGAACGGGCTCACCGGTGTCCTGGATGGCTCCAGGGCGGCGTACAGGCGGTCGAGCTCGGCCATGGTGAAGCCCGTCCCCGCCCGGCCCACATAGCGGAGCGGCGAACTCGGATCATCGGTCTCGGGTACCCCGAGCAGCAACGCGCCAATCAT
>JAYTFI010000152.1:0-2221 GCA_043734485.1 Acidimicrobiales bacterium
GCGATCACTGCCTGATCGGCAAACGTCGAGAGCAGGTTCTTCTCCGTGTCGGTGAAGCGCTCGGTGCCAGCCCTCACGACCCACAGCAGCCCAATCGCACTCGCATCACGCACGAGTGGGATCGAAGCAAACGAGCAGGGGCCTAACTCGTCGAAGTACTGACGAGGGTTTGAAGGATCGTCGGGACCCAAGACCCTCCAGCAATATGGATGACCGAGGCCGAGCAGCATCGCGTAGCCATCGAAGTCCTCGAAGGAGGGATCGCCGCGTCCATCGGCGCCGCGGTAGTGCGCCGGGAACACATGGGCCTTGTCTTCTCCGACCAGTGCGAGGCCGGTTCTCGACCCCCGGACCAGACGGGTCGCCTGCTCCGCCAGCTCATCGAGCACGATATCGAGATCGAATGCGGACTTACTAATTGTCTGCAGCACCGATGCAACGGCGGTTTGCTGCTCCAGGGAGGCGCTCACCTCGCGGGTTGCTCTCTTCGAGTTCGGTGAACAGCCGTGAGTTCTCGATGGCGATGAGGGCCTGGTCGGCGAAGGTCTCCACGAGTGCCACGTCGCGATCGGTGAAGGGCCGCTGCTCCACGCGCATGAGCGAGAACACGCCGCTGAAGGAAACGAGGCGAGTGAGCGGCACCATCAGGTAGGCCTGTTGTCGAAGGGCGACGACGAAATCGACGCTCGGCTGCTGGGCCGGCATGGGGACCGTCCAACCCTCGGATAGCTCGTCGACGTTCACGTCGGCTCGCCGCGTGGCGCCATCGGCCACTTGCTGCACCGCGTGTTCTGGGCCCACCGGGAACCCGCTACCGCCACCCTGACCCACAAGCGGCAGCGAGTTTGGACCGATGGACTGCCGACCTGCCAACGTAGGGAGGCGTTCGCCAGTCGGCCTTGCTGACACCACCACGCCAACGGCACCACATCCCGACGACGATCTTGGAGCACCCGATGAGCACCAGCGAGCTGACTACTGCGGAAGCCGACACCTTCCGCGCCCGTTGCAAGGCGTTCCTCGACGAGCACGCCACCGGCATCCGCCTCCCCGGACCCGACCCGCGTGACGAGTTCACCGTCGCCGCCAACCGGGCCTTCCAGAAGAAGCTGGCTGATGCCGGTCTGGCCGGGCTCACGTACCCGAAGGAATATGGCGGCGCCGGGCTGACCCGGGAGCACGACCGCATCTACCGCGAAGAGGTCGGCCACCACCCCGACATGACCGGTCAGCTCACCATCTCGCACGGCATGTGCCTGCCGATGATGAACGAGTACGGCACCCACGAGCAGAAGGCGAAGTTCCTCGCCCGTAACATCAGCGGCGAAGACCTGTGGTGCCAGATGTTCTCCGAGCCGGGTGCCGGTTCCGACGTGGCCAGCCTGCAGACCCGGGCCGTGCGCGACGGCGACGAATGGATCATCAATGGGCAGAAGGTGTGGACCACCCTCGCCCACCAGAGCGACTACGGCATCCTCATCGCCCGCACCGACCCGGATCAGCCCAAGCATGCCGGCATCTCGATGTTCGTCGTCGACATGAAAGCCCCCGGCGTCGAGATCCGGCCCATCCACCAGATCGATGGCGGCCAGCACTTCAACGAGGTGTTCTTCACCGACCTGCGCATCCCCGCCGACTGGATGATCGGTGAGTACAACAACGGCTGGCGGCTCGCCACCGCGATGCTCATGTACGAGCGCGTCGCCATCGGCACCGGTTCGAGCAGCGGCGTCACCCACCCGAACAGCGATCGTCTGATCGAGGAGGCGAAGAAGCGCGGCGTGTCGAACGACCCGGTCGTGCGGCAGGGCCTCGTGCAGATCTACATGGAGGAGACGGCGAAGAGCCTCGTCTCGCTGCAGACCCGTGCCGCCCTCAAGGCCGGAAAGACGCCCGGTCCCGGCGGGTCGCTCGGCAAGCTTCACGGGGCGAAGATCGCCAGGATGATCCGTGCTCTGAATGGTTCGATCTTCGGCATGTCGCTGATAGCGCCCGACAACGATCCGAAGGCCGACCTCTGGCAGCACATGATGCTGTCGAGCTTCGCGTCGCACATCGCCGGCGGCACGGACGAGATCCAGAAGAACATCATCGGCGACCGCGTGCTCGGCCTGCCGCGTGAGCCGATGGTCGACAAGGACCAGCCGTTCCGGGACCTCAAGGTGGGCACGCAGAAGTAGTCGGCAATCTGTCGGTTAGAGCATCGACATTTTGTAGGTTT
>JAYTFI010000153.1:0-4041 GCA_043734485.1 Acidimicrobiales bacterium
GCGCCATCGATGACCTGTCCCTTGCCCGAGGTCGCCCGCTCGAACAACGCGCACGCAATGCCGAACGCGAGAATCGTGCCGCCACCGCCATAGTCGGCGGCGAGATTGAGAGGAAACAACGGTCGCTCACCTGCGCGACGGAACCTGCTGAGGGCACCGACGACGGCGAGATAGTTGACGTCGTGTCCCGGTTCGCGCGCCATGGGGCCGTCCTGACCCCAGCCGGTCATCCGGGCGTAGACGTGCCGCTCGTTCCGATCCAAACACACCTCGGGTCCGAGACCAAGTCGCTCCATGACCCCAGGTCGATACCCTTCGATGTCCGGTGACGTCGAGCACGCTCACTCCTACCAGCGGGCCAGAGCTCACGGCCCCAAGCTTTCGAGCTGCTGAGGAAATGCAGCGCCGAATCGGGCGCGGCGGACCTCGTGGCCGTGCACATGGATCGTTGCGTCGATCACGTTGCAGAGCAACGCCTCCGTCTCTGCCGCGTCTCAAAGAGGCATATCATTTAACTTATTGTCGCAGAGGCTGCCAGCGAGTGCAAACGAACGTCAGCGCTACGGCGCGCTGTGGGCCGCGGTCGATCATGGTGCACTCTTGCGGAACTGTCTTCTACGGTGTAGAACATGATCGTGGTCGACGACATCGAGACATTCCGGGCCGAGGCGCTGGCCTTCCTCAATGCACACGCCAGGCGCCGGGCTGCTCATGGTGCCGCGGGTTGGGGTGCCGGAAACGATGCGATCGGTTTGCTCGACACCTATCCCGATCGTGAGGCGGAGGCCGCTGCCCTCGAAGCAGGTCGAACATGGCGGCGGTTGGTGTTCGACAGCGGGTTCGGTTGGCTGAGTGGTCCGCCTGAACTCGGCGGCCACGGCCGTTCCCCGATCCTCGACGAGGAGTATCGCCTTCTGGAGCGCGAGTTCGACGTGCCCGATCAGCAGCCGTTCGCAACGGGCACCCACCTCGTCGCGCCTGCTGTCGGAGCCAACGGCAGCGACGATTTGCAGCGGCGATATCTGCCCGGCTTGTTCCGCGGCGACTTGCTCGCTTGTCAGTTGCTGAGCGAACCCGCAGCCGGCTCCGACCTCGCCGGGCTGCGCACACGGGCCGAGCGCGACGGTGACGACTGGGTGGTCAACGGCCAGAAGGTGTGGACCTCGCAGGCCCACCTCGCCGACGTCGGTCAGCTGCTGGCCCGCACCGATCCGGAAGCGCCCAAACATCGGGGACTCACCATGTTCCTGATCGACATGCGCAGCCCCGGCGTCACCGTTCGGCCGCTGCGGCAGATGACAGGGGAAACTCACTTCAACGAGGTCTTCCTCGATGATGTGCGTGTGCCCGACTCGAACCGGGTCGGACCGCTTGGCAGCGGATGGAGTGCGGTCATGGCGACGCTGATGGCCGAACGGGCCGCAGTGGGTTCGGGCGCGACGAACTCCACGGTCGATCCGGTTGCTCGCCTCGTCGACCTGGCCCGCGAGCGCGGGTTCGCACGCAAGCCACTCATCCGGCAACGCCTCGCCAGGGCGCACACGAACGTCGAGATCCGCCGGTTCCTCGGCCTGCGTCTGGAGGCGGCGGTCGCGGCCGGCCGGACGACAGGGCCCGAGGGTTCGATCCTGAAGCTGCTCTTCGGAGACCAGGTCAGGTTGTGCGGTGAGCTCGCGGGCGAGTTGCTCGGTGCGTCGCTGACAGCCGACACCGGCGACTGGGGAACCTTCGCCTGGACCCGATGGGTGACGGGGGCGCCGATGATGCGCATTGCGGGTGGCACCGACGAGATCCAACGCAACACCCTCGCCGAGCGCGTGCTCGGCCTACCGAAAGAGCCGACCCGATGATGACCGGTGAGCAGTACTTCGCATCGCTGAGGGACGGCCGCCGGATCTACCTCGACGGCGCCCGCGTCCCTGACGTGACGGCCGATGACGGGCTGGGTGCCTCCGCGCGCATTGTCGCCGGCAGCTACGACCGTCTCTACGACGCGGACCCGGCGGCGAGGAACCCGGCGTTCGCGATTCCTCGAAGTGTCGAGGCACTCCGCGATCGGTGCAAGTTGCTTGTCGACTTCGACGTGACCCTGAGTCTCTCGGCTGTCGCGATGGCCCTGTTGACGTCCGCATCCACACTGGCCGAATCCGATGCTGCGGCCGGCGAGCGTATCCACGCCTGGTTCGACGACTGCGCAGCCCGCGACGTTCGGTTCGCCGAGCTGATCACCGATGCCAAAGGCGATCGCACGCTGTCGCCGTCGAAACAGGACGACCCCGACCTGTACGTGCGGGTCGTCGACCGCGACCGCAACGGGGTCGTGATCCGAGGTGCGAAGTTCCACATCACCGCGGGCCCACTGGTACATGAGCTCGTGGTGCTGCCGACCAAGCGCATGCGGCCCGGCGAGGAGGAGTACGCCATCGGGTGCGCGGTGCCGGCCGACGCGCCGGGCGTGAGCCAGATCGTCAGCAGTCACCACGCACGGCACGGGCACGAACGGGACAAGCCCGTGTCCGCTGCGGTCGCGCTGCCGGACTCGATGGTGGTATTCGACGACGTGTACGTGCCGTACGAGCGTGTGTTCCTCGACGGTGACGTCGCCCGCTCGGCCGTCGTCGCCCATTCGTTGGGGCTGTGGGAACGCCTCAGCGGCGTCGCCCACATGGCCCACCTCGGTGACCAATTGGTGGGGCTCGCGCAGATGATCGCCGAAGCGAACGGCATCGCCGGCATCGCTCACATCAAGGACAAGATCGCGGACATCGTGGTGTATGCGACGATGACGAGAGCATGTCTCGAAGCGGCCCTCGCCAACGTCGAGGCCCGCCCCGACGGCATGTTGGTGCCGAGCGAGTTGTTCACCAACGCCGGCAAGCTGCACGCGGCCACCGGCTACGCGCTGATGGTTCGGCACCTGCACGACATTGCCGGCGGAACCGTCGTCACCGCCCCGAGCTTTGCTGATCTCGACAACCCCGAGACCGGCCCACTCATCGAGAAGTACCTCCGTGGCGCGTCCGGCGTGACGGCCGAACACCGACTGGCGCTGTTCCACACGATCCACAACATGACGGCCGACGAATGGGGCGGCCGCGAGGCCGTGTCGTGGCTGCAATCCGGCGGCGGCCTGTTCGCGCAGCGCACGGTCACGCGCACGCATTACGACATGGCCGGAGCAACGCAACTCGCGCGGAAGCTGGCGGGTCTCAGCGATGCCTGACGAGGCGATGCCTCAGGGTCGGGTCGCTCTGGTTACCGGCGGAACGCGTGGCATCGGCCGCGCCATCTGTGACCGGCTCCTCGCCGACGGTTGGTCGGTGCTCGCCACATATCGAGTGGATGACGCGGCCGCGATGTCGTTCGCTGGTGGCCGAGATCGCCTTGCGGTTCAACGAGCTGACATCTCGCTGGCAGCCGACTGTGAGCGGGTCGTTGCCGCGGCCGTAGACCGCTTCGGCAGCCTCGACCACCTGGTCTGCAACGCGGCGATCAGTCGTGACGCCCGCATCGCCGACCTGGCCGACGCTGACTGGGATGCCGTGCTCGACACGAACCTGTCGGGCGTGTTCCGTATGACACGCGCCGCGCTCGAACCGATCACCGCCAGCACGAACGGACGCATCGTGACGGTGTCATCGGTGGCCGCGACGATGGGCAACATCGGCCAGGCAGCGTACGCCGCGTCGAAGGCAGGCCTGCTGGGTCTGACTCGAACGCTTGCCCGCGAATTGGCTGCAAGCGGAACCACCGTCAACATCGTCGTGCCCGGCCCGACGACGGGCACGGGGATGACTGTGGAAGCCGACGCCGAGTTCGTGGCAGCAATCCGCCGCAAGATTCCGCTGCACCGCCTCGGCCGTCCGGAAGAGATCGCCCATGCGGTGCGGTTCCTGCTCGACGACCTGTCCGCGTTCACCACCGGAGCCGTCGTCACCGTCGATGGCGGATTGAGCATGTGACATGCCTGCCCGTCGGAATCCACCGCTGTCACGGAGCGAGATCATCGCCGCAGCGGTTTCGCTGACGGCGGCCGATGGG
>JAYTFI010000154.1:0-2336 GCA_043734485.1 Acidimicrobiales bacterium
CCATCCCTCCTCACGTGCGCGAGTACGCGGGCTGCGGGCGCTGGGCCGAGCCCGACATCGCCGCTGCGGCTGCCGCCGTACGCGAGATTGCCCTGGGTCCTGCTTCCGCACACGATCGAGCGGAGCGTGGACGGCGGTCCGCGAAGCGGCTCGCCGATCCAGCCGCGGCGGCCCAATTCATACGCACACGTACCACTGCGCTCGTCACCACGGCGCGGGCAGACTCGACGCCTGTCACAACCGCGCTCGTCACGGCGCCGCCATTTCCGACCCCCGATCTCGAGGAGGCGCTCGTGGACATCGTTCCGCCGCCGAAAACCACCGGCCTACCAGTGCCAAGTCACCCTGTGCTCGATCACCCCGGCCTCGGACCTGTGGTCCTGCCGTCCCCACCTGCGGCGGCACCGGCACCGACCGGTCTGAAGGGTTCGGTACGTGGTCAGATCGAACGCGCCATCAAGTTCGAGATCGACCACCGCGACCAGCGCGAGCACGCCCGCGCCGTCGCACTTGTCGAAGAGGTGTCACTCACCCGCGAGGCCGTCCGAGCCATTGGTTTGCGGCAACTCGCCGATCAGGACGCCCTCACGACCACGCTGTCGGGGGCAACCGGCCACCTCCGCGCCCTCCAGGCCGCGCACGACGCTCTACATACGGCCGTTACCGAGATCGGCACGACCGCCCACGACAGCGGCGTCGCCCTCGGCGATGTTTCGGCCCGACTCGACCGGATCGAGGCCCGACTCGATCAGCTCACAACCGCGATCGAGACGCTGGCAGCCCGGCCGGGCTGAACCTCCGACTCAGTTGGTTCAGACGACGAACGCGGCGAACGCACCGCTCGCGGCCTGATCGAGCCGCGCCCGCAAACGCGTGCCGCCCTCTTCGTGGGCTTCGACCAGCACCTCACCTTCACGATGGATGGCGGCCACGATGTCGCCCCGTTCATACGGCACCAGCAGTTCCACGACATTAGTAAGCGCGCGTAGTCGATCGCTAAGTTCGCGTAGAAACCCGTCGATTCCCTCGCCGGTGACCGCAGACAGCGCGACCGACCCGGAGTAGCGCTCGATCAGACGGGCGACGTCCTCGGGCCATGCCACATCGCTCTTATTGAACACAATGAGCTGGGGCACGCTGCCAGCCTTGATCTCATCGAGCACCTCGTTCACGGCGCGCATGTTGCCCTCTGGGGCGGCTGCACTGGCGTCAACGACATGGATGAGCAGATCGGCCTCGGCCACCTCGTCGAGCGTGCTCTTGAACGCCTCGACCAATTGGTGGGGCAGGTTGCGCACGAAGCCGACCGTGTCCGACAGCAGGACGACCTCGCCACCCGGCAGCGACAGACGGCGGGTGGTCGGGTCCAGTGTGGAGAAGAGCCGGTCCTCGACGAGCACGCCGGCCTCAGTGAGGCGGTTCAGCAGTGTCGACTTCCCGGCGTTGGTGTAGCCGACGATGGCGACGTTGGCCTGGCGGTTGCGCTTGCGACCCTTGCGCTGGTTGTCCCGCGTCTTCTGGAGGTCACGTAGCTGCGACTCGAGCTTGTGCATCCGCTCCAGCAGCCGACGGCGGTCGACCTCGAGCTTCGTCTCACCCGGCCCCCGTGTGCCGATGCCGGCACCCTGCTGGCTCAGCGCGAGGCCCTTGCCCCGCAGCCGGGGCAGCCGGTAGCGCAGCTGCGCCAACTCGACCTGGGCCTTACCCTCGGCACTGCGGGCGTTCTGGGCGAAGATGTCGAGGATCACCGCGGTGCGGTCGATGGCCGTGCGCCCGAGCAGCTTCTCCAGGTTGCGGCTCTGCTTCGGGGCGAGCTCGGTGTCGAACACGACCGTGTCTGCATCGACGGACAGGCTCAGCTCCCGGAGCTCCTCCGCCTTGCCCTTGCCGATGAACCACGTGGGATCGGGCGCGTCGCGTCGCTGCATCACGCGGGCCTGCTCCGCCGCGCCGGCGGTGTCGACCAGCAGGGCGAGCTCGTCGAGCCCGTCCTCGGCCTCCTCCAGTGTGTTCGGCGGGATCACCACACCGACCAGAACGATCTTCTCCTGGACGGAGCGATCGATGAGCTGCTTGACAGGACCGCCGGCCATCAGTTCCCCCTCCCCAGGATCGAGTCGATGAGCGTTCGGGGGATCTCGATCCTTGCAATGAACTGCGACGGTCCGATCAGCGTGACGCGGGCGGTGTCGCCTTCGTCGTCGGCGATCTCGACAACCGAGCTCCCACCCGGTTGGCGCACCTCGACGCGGGGTCCGACCAGGCCCCAGCGATGGGCCACGAGCGCAGCCGCCGTCGCCCCCGTGCCACAGGCCTGGGTGATGCCGACACCGCGC
>JAYTFI010000155.1:0-2102 GCA_043734485.1 Acidimicrobiales bacterium
GAGACGTCGGAGCGAAGCGACAGCGAAAGGCACCGCAGCCTCACCGACAAGGCCGACCAATGCGCCTGCCGGGATCGCCCCGTCCCGCTCGAGTGCATCCACCAGAATCTCCATTCCCGCGGGCAACGTCGACTCCCGCCCATTCGCACTGACCACAAGTTGACCGTCGGCGGATCGGCGTCGAAGGACCGGCCGTCCGGCCAGCCACTGATAGCAACCTGGCTCTGCGCACTCCACCGTCGCACCGGGCGAGGACAGACCGTTGGAAGTCGGCTCAGCAACTGCGGCGGCCTGAAGCGGGATCGATGCATGAGTGACAGCGACGAGTCGCCGACGGTCGAGCACGCCGCGGACGAACGATCCGGTGAAGTGCTCGCGGATCGTCTCGGCGATGCGTTCGGCCAAGGAGTCCAGTGCCGTATCGCCGGCGTCCGAAGACACCGCTTCACGGAAGGCACCGCGATAGGCGAAGGTGTCGATGAGTTCGCGTACGAGTTCCGCACCCGAGACGCAATGAAGGCCGAGCGTAAGATGAAGGCTCGATCCGCCGGCGGCGACGGGTTCGTGCCACCATGCCCGAGGAAGGTACAGAACATCGCCGGTCTGAAGTGTCACGTCCAGCAGGCAACGCTCGACGCTGACATCGACGGCTGGCTGATTCAGGGAACTGGCCTCCTTGGGGTCGAGCCGTTCGCTGAGATCGGGACCGTAGATGCGCCACCGTTTCGCGCCGTCGAGTTGCAACACGAGGATCTCGTGCGCATCGCAATGCGGACCGAACGCCGCAACTTCATCGTGCACACCGTAGGCATTCGCAGCAACGGGGTCGCCAATGGCGCGTTCGATCCGACGGCACAGCGACCGTACCTCTGGCCGACGACGATCCATCTGCACAACGGTGACCGTGTATCCGTCGTCGAAGAGCTCTTGGCAACGGTCGGGGACAAGCTCGCGAGCTTCCTCGCCGTCGCGGCCAGGAACGAGTCGGGTGTACAAGTCAACCGGAGCCACTTCGCGGGCGCGGGTGAACATCAGATCGCCTTTTGCCGCGAAGAGACCGGTCTCGAGCACAGAACCGAGATCAGCCCAGGAGAGCACGCCGTCCAACCCCATTCGACCGAGGTGCAGCACATGCGGAGCCTGTCCCCGGATCTCGTCAAGGAACTCGCGTCCGCGCAGAAAATCATCGAGCACGTCAGGTTTTCCGATTGGAGGTGTCATGGACACGGAGTTCATGGTCCGAGGTTCCTGGGTCCGGAGGAAAGTCGACGGGGTGGCAGGCCGGACACACGGGCGACACGTTGACCCTTATTGATGCCGCACTCACCACCGATTGGACCATCGTAAGTGGTCGACATGGTCAATGCAAGCGCGAAGAGTGGTTGTTTCGGGATGGTGGGCGAGGACATCGACCGCAGCTGGCTGGCGGAGATGGGCGGTACGGTGCCGCCATGCGGTTCCCCGTCCGTGATGCTCCTTCTCTTCGCAGGGACGCCGTTCGCACGGTCGCCGCCGGCATCGGCGTCGCCTTCGGTTCGACCGTCGGGGCGATCGAGGTGTGCCGCCGACTCGTGCGATCGGGAGCCCGTGGCCGGGTCATCGCCGATCCGCGCGGTTTGCAACATTGCGACGTGGCCATCGTGCTCGGCGCGGGCGTGATGGCGGACGGACGCCCCTCGTTGATGCTGTACGAACGAGTCCGTGCCGGGCTGGGGTTGCTGGTCGATGGGACGGTTGACCGGTTGCTCCTGTCCGGCGACGGGAAGGGCAGCCGCGGTCACGACGAGGTCACCGTGATGCGCAGCATCTGTGGGCAACTCGGCGCTCCTGGCGAGGCACTGCTGGAGGATCGTGAAGGCCTCTCGACCGCCGCCAGCTGTGTGGGCGCTGTCGAGAAGTTCGGCATCCGGCACGCAGTCATCGTGACGCAGCGATTTCACGCCGACCGGGCTGCGTACCTGGCGCATCGGGCCGGCCTGGATGCCACGGTCCTTGCGTTGCCGGACCGCGCGAGGTACGGCCGGCGCGTGGTGCTGCGGCTCGAGGCGAGAGAGGTGCTCGCCCAAGTCAAGGCGGTGCTCTCGACGATGCGCCGGTAGCCC
>JAYTFI010000156.1:0-3161 GCA_043734485.1 Acidimicrobiales bacterium
GCCCTCGACGCCGGCGTGCCACTGCGCGACGTCCAAGCAGCCAGCCACGCCGACCCCCGGACCACCATGCGCTACGACCGAGCCCGACAATCGCTGGGCCGGCACGCACCTACATCGTCGCTGCGTTCGTTGCCGGAACCTCACGCTCCGCATCACTCCCGGGCCGGGCGGGCAGATCACACCCATACCGCCCGGGCACCACCGGTTATGCGCGAGCCTCCAACCCACGGCGAAGTAGTGAGATCTCCTGATACTCGAGCGCAAGGTTCGAGGTCATGCTGTGGTCTTGATGAATCGGCGCCAAGAGCGAGCGCGTGTCCGCTGGTGGCTCTGTGTCGCTTGGGCGTCACTCCTGATCGTCACGGTCGCGCTCGTTGGCGACATCTCCGAACCCGGTGGCGACGACTACCTCATGGACCCATCGCAAGTCGGGCGGACCACATCCGTGATTGCCGTGCTTGTCTCGATACCCCTGTTGGTGCTGTCGAGTCGCGCGCTGTGGTGTGCGCAGCGACCGCGAACACGTCTTTGGCGAAAGGCCGTTGCCCTATTCCTCGCGACCGCCGTGATTGCTGGCTACGGCTATCGAGTGATGACCGCTGGCGTGAGTGGCGCCAACATCGGGGGTGGGATGTTCATGATGTTCGGGCTGCCGCTGATCGCCACCGGGCTCGCTGCATCGTGGTTCATGGCTCGCCGGTCGCACTCACCACTCGAAGACTGAACCGCTGGCGCTGTTCGAGGTCGGTCTGGGTCGGGGAGGAGGTTTCCAGCCTCAGGTTTTCGGTGGTCCGGCGAACGGACCAGGTCCCCGGCCAGCGGTTGAAGTCGATCAAGCCGAACGATCGCCACCCGATATCGGCCCTTATAGGGCGGACCGCGAGCTGTGACGTAGCCCGTCCTTGCACGATCGTCGCCCAGGATGCGCAACAGCCGAGACCGGTCGCGCGCACCAGGTGCCTCCGACCATGGGCGCGACCAATCCGTCACGGGCCTTCATCAACGCCACTTGGGCAGCCGGTCGACCACCTCGCGAACCTCGTTTGCACGACGCACGTCTGCGCTCTCCGTCCCCCACGAAACCGGCCCGACGAGCAGCGCCAGCACCAGCAGGACAACCACAACAATCACGAATCACTCAGAGGCTACGGGTTCGGCGTGGCCATACGGCCTCCAAAGCCCCTCGACGACATAGGCGGAGCTCTGGCAGGACGACCATCTCGACGCGCTCCTTCCCGACGAAACCCAAAGCCAGGTCGCACCGCGATCGTCGGCAAAGTTTGCGCGGGAGTTCCGACCCGTCGCGCGTCTCCTACCTTGTTGACGGTCGAACGCTCCGATCGCGAGCCGGCCGGCCGACTACCGGCAGCCGTTTCGTCATGCTGGCAAGCGACAGTGCTGTGGCTCGTCGATCAAAGCGGACCCCACGGTGGATTGAGTTGGGTTCAGCGGAGGGAGTTGCTGGTGAGGCGCATGAGGAGGAGTTGTCCGCCTTCTTTTTTGTCGAGCCAGTCCGGCTGACCGTCCTTGTTCACGTCGTCACCGGGCTTGGTGGCTACGAACAGCGAGTGGGCTTGGATGTTGACAAGGTACGCGCCGGGACCGAATACCTCGGAGGCGTCGACGATCCCGCTCGACTCCCAGCTCCCGTAACGCGCACTGCGGTCAGCGAATTGATCGACGCGAGCGATGATGCTCAGCGATCCGGTACGGAAGTCGTAGTGCCAAATTCGTGCGTTCGTTGCCGCAGGTTCATCGGCGGCGTAACTGTTCTGGCTACCGGGATCTTCACCGATGAGCAGTCCGGTCGAAGTTACCTCGACGTTGTCCGGGTTGTGGATCAGCGCCGGCACCTTGGCCGACGCAGCTCCGAGCGAGTCGCCGTCGACTAGGATTGTCAGCCGCAGCACGACTGTGGGGTCGCGAGGATCGATCTGCATCCGAAATACGCGGCCGTTCGGATACGGACCTATGCCGGTCGGGCCTCGCCGCAGCCGTCCGGTGGCAGGATCAGGTACTGCGCGTGGTTCGCCCGTGTCGGCAAAGTAGAACACACCCGCCTCGTCGGAGGACGGGACGATGTCCTCGACTCGGATGAATTGGAACACGTTGTTCTGGTTCGACCAGTTCTCGAGACCGGTCTGGTCTCCGACCGCGACCGTGCGCGGCACCGGGATGAACCTGCCAGCAGCGGACGACGACATCGTGAGGTCGCCGTAGTCGTTCACGGCCGGATCGGCGGAGACGAAGGCCCACAGCTGACCGTCGTCGTTCATCAGCGCATCGGTGTTCTTTGACGTGTACATGTAGAGCTGTGAGGCGGGGGCTGAGAAGGTGTCGTCGCCCGAGATCATTGTGGGCGTCGAGAACCCGGGGAGCGCGACCTGGTTCTCGTGATTGAAGCGACCCATGGTGTAGATCGTCTTGTACGTCTTCGCGTTGATGTCGTATGCGACAACGACACCGGCCTGTTCGCCGCCGTTCCGTTCAGCCGGAAATGCGTTTCCCGTGCGGTTGACGACGTCAGTCGCCTCCTCCGGAGCGAACAGGATCGGCCGCGAGAAGCCGTGGCGCTCGTCGGCGATGAACGTCGAGCAGAACCGCTGGAAGTTCGCGCTGCTCGGAATGGCGATCGTTCCCTGTTCCACGGTCAGGGCGCGCGGGTTGATTTCGAGCTCGCTCAACTGGGCGTTGTCGTAGTCGTTGAACGAATTGGTCATGCTCGGTGATGCCGGCACGTACGGGAACGGGACGCGAGAGGTCTCATGCGTCACGAAGACCTGGGCGTTGCCGTTGGGCAGCTTGCGGACCGCGATTCCGTCAGGGATCGATTCGAACGTGTATGCACCAACCCTGTCCCCCACCGTGACGAGCGGGGTGATGTACACCCCCGAAGCGACCGCAGTCAGCATGGAGGACTGCCGGGTGCGGAACCCTGCGCCGGCTCGAGCACCCGGCGCTCCGGCCCCGCCGGCGGCGATCGCAACCGCCGCTGCGACTGCACCAACAGCTTTCCTGTACGAGCGTGCCATCGCCTGCCTCCGAACTGGTGCGTCGACGTTCTCCGAACCCGCGTGGATACTATCCCTCCTTTCCAGCCATAGGCGGGAACACAAGGCAAGCGACATCGGTCCAGGTAGCTGCGGACCTCGGAGCGGTAT
>JAYTFI010000157.1:0-5892 GCA_043734485.1 Acidimicrobiales bacterium
ACGACGAGCATGTAGGTGATGAAGGCCGATGTCGACTCGTCCGTGTACTGCAGGCCGATGGTCTGGGCGATGTAGCCGACCGACAACGCCAGGCCAGCCAGCACCCCGGCCCGCCCGACGCCCGGGCTGCGCGGCCGACGCGCCACAAACGGGGTCAGCACGAGCGCGCCAAAAAAGAAGCGCACCGCGATGAACGGCATCGGCGCAACGTGTTCCGTGGCCCGCTTCACCGTCGTGAACGTCGTTCCGAAGATGAACGCTGCGCCGACCAGGGCGAGGATGGCCAGCCGTCGCTCGCGGATGGTCGGCGGAGTCATCGAGCGGGGCAGGGGCTAGCCCTCACGCCGGTCGGCCGCTCGGACCGCCCGCGATCCCCGCCGACGGCCGCGCGGGGGCCGGGCAACAGTCGCCCCGGCACACGTCGGGGTTCGGGCCGCGACCACCGAGGCCGAGGCGCACCGGTTCGCGGCCCGCCTCGGCGTCGATCCGCTCGACGATCAGCGCGCGTATCATCTCGACGAAACGCGGATCCGTTCCGGCCGTGGCCGCCCGCGTGATCGGGAGACCGAGTCCGACGGCGCGCTCGGCGGCTTGGGTGTCCAGGTCGTAGACGACCTCCATGTGGTCGCTTATGAAGCCGACCGGTACGAGCACGACGCCGGTCGCGCCCTCACCGGCCACCCGTTCGAGATGGTCGCCGACGTCCGGTTCGAGCCACGGCTGACCGGGCGCGCCGCTGCGACTTTGGAACACGAGCTCGGCCGGGAACGTCCGACCGGTGCGGGCGAACACCCGCTCGGTGATCAGCCGCTGCGCCTCGCCGAGCTGCGCGACGTAGTCGCTCGTCGAGGCCATCCACATCGGGATGCTGTGCGCGGTGAAGGCGAGGTGGGAAACGGCGGTACCGGTCGCTTCGTGCTGCCGCAGAGCCGCAAGTACGTTGGCAACCATCGGCTCGATGAACCCGGGATGGTCGTAGAACACGCGCAGCTTGTCGACGACCGGTGCGCCCTCGCCGACCGCGAGGCGCGCCCGCTCGATGTCCTCGCGGTACTGACGACACCCCGAGTAGGAGCTGAACGCGCTGGTCACGAACGCGAGCGCGTGGTGCACACCGTCCGCACGCATCGTGCGGATCGTGTCGTCCACCATGGGCGCCCAGTTGCGGTTGCCCCAGTAGACCGGTAGTTGCGGACCATCCGCCGCGAGCGCCGATTCCAGCGCGGCGATCAACGCCCGGTTCTGGCCGTTGATCGGGCTGACCCCGCCGAACAAGTCGTAGTGCCGGCTGACCTCGATGAGGCGCTCTTTCGAGATGCCCCGCCCGCGAGTGACGTTCTCCATGAACGGCAGTACGTCGTCGGGGCCCTCGGGTCCCCCGAAGGACACCAGGAGGATGGCGTCGTAGGGCAACGGTTCCGGAACGTTGCGGTCATACACGTGCCCCAGTGTGGCCCACCTGCGGTGGCTGTACCGAAGTAGCCCCGGCGATGCAGTCACAGCCCGCTACCGTTCGGCTGTGCCCACTCCCGACTCGCGCACGGCCCATGACTGGTCGTCCTTCGGCTTCCTTCGCGTGGCCGCAGTGGCCCCGAAGGTGCACTTGGCCGACCCGCTGGCCAATGCCGGGGAGATTGCGAACTGGGCCCGCCGGGCCGCTGATGATCAGGCGTCGGTCATCGTGTTCCCCGAGCTTTCGCTCACCGGGTACACCTGCGAGGACCTGTTCCTCACCGACGACCTTCGCCGCCGCACCGAGCAGGCCATCGCCGAGCTGTGCCTGGCCACGACCGACCTACCGGCGGCCATCATCGTCGGTGCGCCGCTGCAGACGTTCGACGGCCGTTGCTACAACGCCGCGCTCGTCATCGCCGGCGGCCGCGTCCACGGTGCGGTGCCGAAGCAACACCTCCCCAACAACGGCGAGTTCTACGAGCGCCGCTGGTTTACGCCCGGTCAGTCCGTCGACACCATGGTGGCGATCTCCGGGCTCGAGCCCTTCCGGCTCCACACGAAACAGCTGTTCCGCATCGGCATCGCCGTCGTCGGCATCGAGATCTGCGAAGACCTCTGGACCCCCGAGCCGCCGAGCGGTCCGCTCGCCCTGGCCGGCGCATCGCTCATCGTGAACCCGTCCGCGTCGAACGAGCTGGTGGCCAAGGCTGACTACCGGCGCGACCTCGTGCGTCAGCAGTCGGCTCGCACCATCACGTCGTATGTGTACGCAGGATCGGGTCCGTTCGAGTCGACGAAGGACGTCGTGTTCGGCGGGCATCTATTGATCTCCGAGAACGGCTCGCTGATCGCCGAGGGCGAGCGGTTCGCTCTCGACGGGTCGATGACTGCAGCCGACATCGACATCGAGCGGCTCCTCAACGATCGCGCCCGCAACATCACCTGGTCGACCATCGAGCAGCCGGTCATGCCACTCGTCGACACCGAGCTTGCGACGACCCTGCGAACGCTGCGCAAGCCGCTCGACCGCCAGCCCTTCGTACCCAACGACCCCGCAACCGTCGACGCACGGGCCGAGGAGATCCTCGCCATCCAATCGACCGGCCTCGCCCGCCGGCTCATCGCTGCCCGCAGCGAGCGGGCCGTGATCGGCGTGTCCGGTGGGCTCGACTCGACGCTGGCCCTGCTGGTCGCAGTCGAGTCGATGCACCGCCTCGGCCGTCCGGCCGACCGCATCCTCGGCATCACCATGCCCGGCCCCGGGACCACGGTCAGAACTCGTACGTCCGCAGACGATCTCATGGCGCGTCTCGGCATCGAGTCGCGCACCATCCCGATCGGCGCGTCGGTGACGCAGCACTTCACCGACATCGGCCACGCATCGAACGACCACTCGGTCGTGTTCGAGAACGCGCAGGCCCGGGAGCGCACGCAGATCCTGTTCGACGTCGCCAACCAAGTGGGCGGAATCGTCGTCGGCACCGGTGACCTGTCGGAGCTCGCGCTCGGCTGGTGCACCTTCAACGCCGACCACATGTCCAACTACGGGGTCAACGCATCGGTCCCGAAGACGCTGGTGCGCCACCTCGTCCGTTGGTATGCGCGCGCACGATGTGACGAGGAGACCGCAGCGGTGCTCATCGCCGTCGTCGACACCCCGGTCTCACCCGAGCTGCTCCCGCCGGACGCGGACGGCAACATCGTGCAGGAGACCGAGGATGTGATCGGACCGTACGAGCTGCACGACTTCTTCCTCTGGCACACGCTTCGGAACGGCTTCGCACCGTTGAAGATCCTGGCCCTTGCGGAGATCGCGTTCGCCGACACCTACGATGAGGCCACCCTGCGGCGCTGGCTGCGCACGTTCCTCGAGCGCTTCCACCGCCAGCAGTTCAAGCGCACGACGCTGCCGCCCGGCCCGAAAGTCGGCTCGGTCAGCGTATCGCCGCGCGGCGACCTGCGAATGCCCGACGAGGTCGACCCGGCCAGCGCTACGGCGATTCTCGGGTAGCACTCGGAGCGCTTGCATTGTGAAACGCTTCGCAGCAGAATGCATGCATGCCCTCGATCACCATCCGCGACGTCCCCGACCAGACTCGCGATGAGCTGGCCGCGCGTGCAGCCAGCTCCGGTCGATCGCTCCAGGAGTACCTGCGGGCGCAGCTGATCCAATTGGGCGAACGTCCCGACCCGACCGCGTTGGTCGCCCGCATCCGGGAACGCAAGCGCCACATGACACGGGGACTGTCGACCGGCACGATCCTCTCCTACCGCGACGACGATCGGCGGTGACGCTGGTGGTTGATGCCTCGACGGTGATCGAGGCGCTCATCGGGACCGGGAAACGGGGAGAATGGGCCCTAGAACTTCTGGCCTCCGGACAACTCGCCGCACCCCACCTGATGCCAATGGAGGCCGCCAACATCCTGCGTCGGGCGGCATTGCGCAAGGCCATCCCCGACGAGATCGCCTCGATGGCGCACCAGGATCTGGCTGACCTGACGGTCGACCTGTTCCCGTACCGGCCGTTCGCGACCCGCGTGTGGGAGCTGCGCCAGACAGTGACGGTCTACGACGGGATCTACGTGGCTCTGGCCGAGGCGCTCGATGCGCCACTAGCGACGGTCGACGTGAAGTTACGCCGAGCGTCTGGCCCGCGGTGCAAGTTTCTGGCCCCGCCGTGACGAATGCGGGCGATGCGCGCTTACGAAGCGAGCAACTCGACCTTCGGCTGGGCACCGGGGCGGGTGCCGATCAGGCGTCCGAGGACACGCCCGCCGCGGGAGACAGTCATGGCATCGCCCTTTGCCACGAGCCAAATCGTGTCGGCTCGCGAGTTCCACGTCGAGGGCAGATCGAAGGAGAGGCTGACTCTACCGCGGAGGCTGTCGAGGGCATGCACGTACGTGTGGGTCGTGCCGTAGTGGAGCGAGTACGTCCAGCCGTCAGTGTGCACCGTGCGGTCGATCGGCTTGCCCCGCATGCCGGGGTCCCGCCCTTCGGTGGACGACGCAGGGACGGGACCCCTTGGTGTTCACGTCGACGTTCTCGACCGGATCGGCGGCCAGCGCCGCCTATGGGGCCCAACCCTCAGAGCTGAACCGTTTCGACCGCCTGACGCAATACGTTGAACACTGTGCCTGGCATGCGGACGCGTTCGTCGTTGGCGTACATCGAGCGGATAGCGTCGAGGTTGGAATCCGGATCCGCGGCGAGCGAACTCATTGCATCAAACACCGAAAGATCTTGTGGAACAGGCTGATTCGGTGGCCACCCGACACCCCACACGTCCCATGGCAGCATCTCGATCTTGTTCAGCGCAGCGAAATCGAGACGCAGATTGCCTGCAATCCAATGCGCGCCATGCTCGTTGATTGAACTCAAACCGTAGCGGGACGGATCAAGCTCGTCGGCGCGCCATTGTTGCCACGCGCGCCCGGCGGTCACGAACTCATCGCCTGTGAGATCGAACGGATCCCCGCCGAACCCGATCATCCTTCGCCATACCTCATCGAGCTGCGCGTCGACCATGACCCAGCGAGCCTCGGCCCCGTTCCAATACTCCGCGATCCAATGGTCCTCGAACATGTCCGCAACGAAATACGAGCCGAAGCCGCAGCGCGAGCGGGCGGGAAGGCCGAGAAACCGCAGGAGCGAGACTGTCAGCTTGGTGTAATTGTGGCAACGTACGCAGACTCTCGCATCCGGGGCGCAGGCTGCGCTCAGGGGCTGGGTGCCGAGCTCGAGAGCGCGCTCCATGATGGCGCGGACATCGCGGAAGTTGATCTCATCGATCGCGCGGTCCGGCGCGAGGTCTACACCGTAGAAGGGTTGCGCAACGAGGTCGTAGATCAACAGATCCTGCACAACATCGACGACTTGTTCCACGACTGGTCGGCCCGCAGCGGCGTCCGTAAGGCCAATATCGTATCCCGACGCATCGGTGAAAGGGCCCGGTGTTGCGAACCACTCGTGGGCAGCGAAAGAAGACATGGTTCACTCGATTCAAGAGGGAGTCCGAGATGTGCTCCACGCTATGGGTTCCTGACCGCCGAACGCGAGAAACGCGACGACGGGCGACCCTCAGGCCGCCCGTCTCCAGAGCGTCCACACCATCTCAGATGGGTGCGGCTCCCGTGGAGTGACGTGGCCGTGGCCGTTGACCGAGAGTTCCCCGGTCGGTACTGGGTGAGCGCGGCGGATCGGCACGAGCCTACAAGCGTCGATGTCACCGAAAGTAGGCGAACGCCGTTGACGTGCCGACTTTCGCCACGGGACGTGGTGGAGTGTGACCATTCGATGTCCCGATCTGCCGCGCTCCGGATCATCGACACATGCAACGACACAAGCAACGAGGCGTCTACGGAAACGTTCCCGTTCGCATATCCCAAAGGCACCTCGGCCCGGTCGTGACGGATGCCGGGCGAGCGCGGCGGA
>JAYTFI010000158.1:0-6557 GCA_043734485.1 Acidimicrobiales bacterium
TCCGTGCCCGCGTGGGTCAGTGCTGCCTGGAAGCGGTGAGGAGCTCGTAGGTGGGGTTCATGATCTGCATGCGCTTCGCACCCGGGCGGATGGGCATGGCGCGACCGCTGATGAGGAGGCGCTTGCCCGGGGTGACGCCGGGGATGGCCCGCCGACCGGTCCACATGGCGATGATGCTGTCGTTCCCGTCGGAGATCGTCGCCTCCAACCACGGTGAACCGTCATGGGGCACGATCCGTACCGACGAGATCTCGCCCACGACCGTAACCTCGGTGCGAGGCGGCAGTTCCGAGATGGCGACTGCATGCCCGCGCTCGAGGCAGAACGCACGGAGTTTCTCGGCGTCCAGGTCCGCGACAGGAGTGGAGAGGCGCTTGGCGAAACTGCGTATACCCATACATGCAATGCAAGCACCACAGGGACGCTACGGGCAACACTTCGCCAACGCCGGAACCGGCATCGACGCGGGCCCGACCGCCAGCGTGCCTGTCACACCCCGCCGGTAGCTTGGTCGGGGTGACCCTGCTGACCACGACCCGATCGTTCGAGGCCCTCCTCAGGTCGGCCGCAAGTGTCGGTGAGTTGGCCCACATCGAGCACCTTCCGGCCCGGCGGGCACGCCACGGGATCCTCCATGACCCGCTCCCTGTTCGACTGTCTGAGTTGCTTCCCGCTGTCGAGTCGCTGTGGTCGCATCAGGCCACGGCCATCGACCTCGCCCGCTTCGGTCGTTCAGTTGTGCTTGCCACCGGAACGGCGTCCGGCAAGTCGCTTGCCTATCAGGTGCCGATCGCGGCCGACGCGCTCGAGCGCCGGGGCCGGGCCACGAGCCTTCTGCTGTTCCCCACCAAGGCGCTGGCGCAGGACCAGTTTCGCGCCCTCGCTGGTCTTGGCATCCCGGGCCTGGTACCGGTCACCTACGACGGCGACACGCCGCCCGATGCCCGTCAATGGGCGCGCCGCCACGCCACGTCGGTGCTCACCAATCTGGACATGCTCCACGCCGGGATCCTCCCGTTCCACGGTCGGTGGGCCACGTTCCTGAAACGGCTCCGCTACGTCGTCATCGACGAGCTGCACGTGTACCGCGGCATATTCGGCACCCATCTTGCGCAGATCCTCCGCCGCCTGCGCCGCGTGTGTGCCTTCTACGGCAGCACCCCGGTCTTCGTGTTCGCGAGCGCAACCATAGGGTCGCCAGGCGCGCTGGCCGCCGAACTCGCGGCTACCGATGTCGACGTCGTCGACGATGACGGATCGCCCCAGGGCGAACGCCTGGTCGCAGTGTGGCGCCCCCAGCCGCCGTACGAAGGCGCGCCGGCCTCGGCCAATCACGCCACCGCGACGCTTCTCGCCGAGCTGGTGGGTGACGGTCACCGCGCCATCGCCTTCACCCGCAGCCGGCGTGGCACCGAGGTCGTCGCGGCCCGCACCCGACACCTCCTCGACGACGACCTTGCGGAAACAGTCCGCCCCTACCGCGGTGGCTATCTCCCGGCCGAGCGGCGGGCCATCGAGCACGCTCTGTTCGACGGTTCGCTCCGTGGCGTTGTGGCGACGTCGGCGCTCGAGCTCGGCGTTGACATCGGTGGTCTCGATGCCTGCATCTGCAACGGTTTCCCCGGCACAATCGCATCGTTCCGTCAGCAGATCGGCAGGGCGGGCCGATCCGCTCAGCGCAGCCTGGCCGTGCTCGTGACTGGCGACGACGCGCTCGACCAGTGGTATGGCGACCACCCCGGCGAGCTGTTTCGCCGGTCGGCCGAACCGGTCGTCATCAACACCGCCAACCCGTTCGTCCTCACGCCCCACCTGGCCTGCGCGGCCCATGAGCTGCCACTCGTGGCGGCTGATGCCGATACATGGGCGTTGGGTACCGATACGCCAGTGGATATGTGCACAGATCAATCGACGCACGCAGCTGAGTCGTCTGACGGATCGGTCGACACTCGGCTCGGGACCGCCGGGGTGGCCGAAGCATTCGACGATGCCATCCGCTCGCTCGTGCTGCACGACGAGCTGATGATCGTCAATGGGCGGGCGGTGTACGCCGGGCGGGGTTCGCCTGCCTCGCGCATCTCGCTGCGTTCAAGCGGCGGGGCCGAGATGCGGATCGTCGACCGCCATGCACGCCTCATCGGCACGGTCGACGCGGCACAGGCACTGTCAACGCTGCACCATGGTGCGCTCTACCTCCACCAGGGACAGCAGTACCGCGTCGAACGGCTCGACCTCGAAGATCGCGCGGCCTGGGTCACGGCGGTGAATGTCGACGAATACACCCAGGTGCGGTCGACGGCCGACGTCTCGTTCGTCGGTGCACACATCGGTGTCTCGGTCGGACGGCTGAGGCTTTCGCTCGGCGGCGTTGAGGTCACCGAACAGGTCGTCGGCTACCAGCGCAGGCGCATCTCCAGTGGCGAAGTACTCGGGCTCGAGCCGCTCGACCTGCCGCCCACCACGCTGCACACCCGGGCGTTCTGGTACGAGATCCCGGACGACGTGCTGTGCGATGCCGGCCTCGATGGCGCGTCGGGCGGTCGGGTACCGGGAGCGCTGCACGCCGCCGAGCACACCGGCATCGCCATGCTGCCGCTGTTCGCGATCTGTGACCGGTGGGATGTCGGCGGGCTCTCGACCGCGGCGCACGCACAAACGGGCGAGGCGACGATCGTGATCTATGACGGTTACCCCGGCGGCGCAGGGGTAGCCGAGCTTGGCTACGCCGCTGGGCGGCGCCATCTCGAAGCGACCCGCGCCGCACTCGAAGCCTGCGGCTGTGAGGGCGGCTGCCCGTCGTGCGTGCAGTCACCCAAATGCGGCAACGGCAATGAGCCGCTCGACAAGCACGGTGCCATCGCCATGCTCATCGCCGCGCTGGTCGATTGAACCGCGCTGGTCGATTGAACCGCCGGGCCGACGTCGATCCCCGCCGCCGGCGTGATGGTCAGGCCAGATGCGACGCGAGGAACGCGGTCGTCAGCTCCCACGCAGCCGCGGCCGAAGGCGGATGGCTGAACATGGTGGAGAAGCTGTTGTCGAAGGCATGCCCGCCGCCGGCCTGGACGTGCAGCTCCATGTCGGGGCGCCCGGCGACAGCGGCCGCGATCCGCTCGACATCGGCGTTCGGAATGTACGGGTCGCTTCCGCCGAAGTGGAACTGCAGAGGGCATGCGACCTTGTCGATGTCCCCAATCGCGGCCGCGACCCCCGAGCCGTAGTAGCTGACGGCAACGTCCGGGTCATGGTGCACGGCGGCGAGGTAGGCGAACGTGCCACCGAAACAGAAGCCGAGAACCCCGGCCTTCCCGCCGGTGCCGTCGAGCAGACGCAGAGTAGCGAGCGCGCTGCCAAGGTCAGCAATGCCGGCCTCCGCATCGAAGGCCATGCCGTAGCCCATGCCTTCTTTGAGATCGTTCTCGTCGAATGCCGAAAGATCGATGCCCGGCTTCTGGCGCCAGAACATGTCGGGCGCAAGTGCGATGTAGCCAAGCGCCGCGAGCCGATCGCAGACATCCCGGATGTAGAGGTTCACGCCGAAGATCTCCTGCAGAACGAGGACCCCAGGGCCTTCGCCGCCTTCGGGACGCACGAGATGAGCGCCGAACTCTCCGCCCTCGGACGTGATGGTGATCCTGCTTGGCGTGGTCATGGACTCCGAGCGTACCGGTGCGCTGCCAGTTGGGGACAGGGGTTCGAGCCGTCAGACCGATGCACGGTGGCGACCACTGCTGATACGTCGCTCGTTTGGCGCGATCGGTCGGTTTCCGGAGAAGATCAGACACCGACGACTCGGGTTCCGGGTCGTGGCTCATCTCACGAAGGAGCACCGATGGACGCAAGCGTTGTCATCCGCAACGGGCTGGTCGTCGATGGGACCGGTTCGCCCGGGCGCATCGCCGATGTCGTCATCGAAGGCGATCGGGTCGTCGCCGTCGAAGCGCGCGCAGACGCGAAGGGCCATCGGGAGATCGATGCCGAGGGCCACGTCGTGACCCCCGGATTCGTCGACATCCACACTCACCTCGATGCCCAGCTGGCCTGGGACCCGATCGGTACCTCTAGCTGCTGGCACGGCATCACCAGCGTGGTGCTCGGAAACTGCGGCGTGACGTTCGCCCCGGTCGGTCCCGGTCAACGGGAGTTCCTGGCCGAGATGATGGAGTCGGTCGAGGACGTGCCGCGGGAGGCGATCCTCCACGGCCTCCCGTGGAGCTGGTCGACCTATGGCGACTACCTCCGGTGGATCGACTCGATCCCTAAGGGGACGAACGTCGGCGGCATGGTCGGTCATTGCGCGGTCCGAGTCACCGCGATGGGTGAGCGCAGCATCGACCAGAACGTGCCATCGGCAGAGGATCTGACGGCGATGTGCGATCTCGTCGAGGAGGCGATGTCGTCAGGGGCGCTCGGTTTCTCGACGAGCCGTACGACCATGCACCGCGTGCCGGACGGCCGAAACGTGCCCGGTACCTGGGCCGAGAAGGAGGAGATGTTCGCCATCGGCGACGTGCTCGGCAAGCTTGGTAAAGGTGTGTTCGAGGGTGCCATGCGCCTCGGCGAGCGGGACGGGGCCGACCTGGCCAAGACTCGGGCCGAGGTGGCGTGGATGGGGGAAGTAAGTCGGCGAACGGGTCGACCGGTGTCGTTCGGCCTGACCCAATCGGACCGCCGTCCGACGCTGTACGCCGACATCACGGCGATGTGCCGCGCCGAGAATGAGCGAGGCGCCATGGTGCGGCCACAGACCACGGCCCGCGGCATCGGCATCCTCTTCGGCCTCCACAACCGCACACCCTTCGATCGGGGCCCGGCGTGGAAGGCGCTGCGCACGCTGACGCTCGACCAGCGGCTGGCCGTGCTTCGCGACCCCCAGCGACGGGCAGAACTCGTGGCCGAGGTCAACACAACCCCTGAGGCGATCGCGGCCGAGAAGATGTGGGTACTCCCCGCCGGCGACGCCCGCTACGACCTTCGACCGGAGGACACGCTTGCCGCCGTTGCGTCCCGCGCCGGGGTCAGCCCGGTCGAGGCCTTCATCGACCACGCGCTCTCCACGAACGGTGCCGGCCTCATCAACTACCCGGCCCTCAACCATCAGATGGCCGCCGTCGAGGAGATGCTGGATGACAAGCTCATCACGCTCGGCCTGGCTGATGCAGGCGCCCACGTTGGCCAGATCATGGACTCGAGCCAGCCCACGTTCTTCCTCAGCTATTGGGTGCGCGAGCGGGCCCGCTGGAAGCTCGAAGAGGCAGTTCGTCGGCTCACCTCGGACACTGCAGATCTGTTCGGCATAAGGGACCGCGGCCGGCTTGTTCCGGGATCGTTCGCGGACGTGAACGTGATCGATTTGGAGAACCTGCGCCTCCCACAGCCCGAATACGTCCACGACTTCCCCAACGGTGCAGGCCGCTACATCCAGAGGGCGAGCGGGTACCGCCACACGTTCGTGAACGGGCGCGCGTTCATGGAGGATGGCGCCCACACAGGCGAGCTGGCAGGGGCGACGATCCGCTCCTGAGGACGAATATGGCATGTCGGCTGCCATATTCGCATGCGCACGGCGAAGGTCCCGCCTTCATGTCTCGCCCTCGACACGCATCGAGACCGACGCGTGCACCTCGAGAGTTGGAACAAGGCGCCCGAGAAGGGGCAGACGGTCCGCTTCGTTGAGACGGGCACTTGCCACGGTCGTCGAACCGACCCCGCCTCCACCGGTGACGTTGATGGTGACGTCGCCGCCGAAATCTGTACGCGCCCGACCGGCGGTGGCGGCTTCGTCCGGACGCATCCCAACCGCGCTGCTGCGAGCAGCTTCGCGGGCCGCGTTGGTGACGAGGACCTGATCGCGGAGCAGCAAGCTGGCCTCCACCCCGAGCCAGATGAACGCGAAGAGCAGCGGCAGCACGAGCGCGAACTCGACCGTCGCCTGAGCAACCTCAGCGGCGCGGCGCGGTCGGCTGCCCAGGCGAGCAGCCATCAGTTGGCCTTTCCCCTGATGAGGTTGAGGACGCGGTCGAACAGCTGGTTCAGCAGGTCGGTCTTGGTCGCCCATCCAATGAGGAGGGTTGCAACGAGCGCGGCGCCGAGCAGCACGAGGGCGTACTCGACCGATGCCTGGCCCGCCTCGGCGGAAGTGCGTGTGCGATCGCTCGGGCGACCATCGCGGAGCGTGGTCACCAGCGGGAGAAGACGGAGGAACTGCATGGTTGGTCCTTTCGGAAACGGTTCACCAGCGCACCGCCTGCAGACCGCTGGCCAGGAGCGGCACAACGGTGAGAAGCGCGAAGGCCGGGAGGGTGCAGGTGATCAGGGGGAAGAGCATGGTGATCGGGAGCCGCCGGGCGCGCTGCTCGTCTTGGTGACGTCGGGTAGCGCGGGCCTCGATGGCCAACGCATCGAGCATGGCTGCGGTCGGTAAGCCGTACCGCTCACCCGCTAGCAACGCCGAGCAGAGGGGACGTGCCGGCTCACCGACCCGGGCGAGCAACCCCTCGAGGGCACTTGCCGTGCCCCGGCCTTCGTCGATGTCTCGGGCCACCAGTCGGAGATCG
>JAYTFI010000159.1:0-4760 GCA_043734485.1 Acidimicrobiales bacterium
TGGAATGACCAGGATTCGAGCGCGGTGCCCCGGTTGTGGGGATGTGGAGTTCAGTGTCGACGACATCGTCGTGCTGGCCATCCCCCCATCGGCTGGGGCCTATCGATTCACCTGCCCGTCGTGCGGCGACCCGGTCAGCCGGACGGCGGTTCCCGACGTGATCGAGTTGCTTCTCAGCGCAGGCGTGCGTCGGGAGCGCTTCGAGCATCCGTCGCTCATGGCCGATGACCGCCAGTTCATCGAACGGCAATTCACCGAGCGCGACATCGCGGAGTTCCGCGAGCTGCTCACTGCGCCTGACTGGTTCGACCGTTTGCGGGCGGCGGTCGACGGGGACTGACGACGTCGGGCAGGCGGAGGTGTATCCCGGCGTAGAGCATGTCGGGCTGGCCTTTGACGGGCATGCGGTCGAGGTTGGCGTGTTGCAGCCGGTTCCAGTACGCGGCAATGCGGGCCTCGCCGGCATGGGGGTCCAGCGCGAGGACGTGATCTTCAGCAATCGACCAGAAGCTCTCTCCGACCGAAACGAGATGCTCTGCCGCTGGCGGCACGGCCGGGCCGGAGGAAGCCCGCGCAACCCGCACGTTCAGCAGGCTCGGTGGCGAGAACTTGTTGGGTGCGGTCCTGTTGGCCACGATCTGCGCCGCGGGGGCGGTCGCCCGCAGGGGGGCAGATGGCGAAGCAACAGCCGTTGAACGCGAACTTGGAGTCGGAGTCGTAGTCGGCGCTGCGGTGTTGAGCGAGGTCGGTCTCGGCGCCCCAGTCACCGGCGGAACCGCGATGGACGCCGCGGTGTTCGGTGCGGATGGAGACGTTCCCGGCGGGTCCGGGAGCGTGGGCCAGCGCTGTCCGCTGGAGGGATCGCCCGCAGTGGCAGGACGGCCGGCCAGAGTCGGCCGCGGGACAGCGGTGGAGGCGAGGGGGAACGCCGACGCACCGATGGCGGTCGCGGACATCACGAGGCCGGTGGCAAGTGAAAGGTCGAGCAGACGGCGCACGGCCGAGGGTGTGGCGCGGTCGACGACGCGCGTCACGCGGGCGGGGGCCCGGACGATTCGAACGAACGCGCCGACGGCGATCACGCCGGCGAGGTAAGCGCCACCGAGCACGGATGCGATGCGAAGGATCGTGATCGCCGGTACCAGTGCGCCCTCACCTCCGAGGTGGCCGGTCGAGGCACCGAGCGCAATGGCGAGGCATCCGCACCCGACGAGTGCGAACGTGCCGGTTCGGGCTCCGACGGGCGAGCAGCGCGCAGGAACAGAGGGGCGCATTGATCGTCGGAGGACTTGCGGGGGAGAGGTCGTCATCGGCGCGTTCCTTGGTAGGCGGACGGAGGGGCGGGGAGGTGTTGTGCTCATTGCTGCTGCGCTTCGGCTTCGGCATTGGCATGAACGACGACGGTGCGGCTCGCCCCGGGAATGGCCCTGGCGAAGATGAGCGACACCTCGCCGGTGATCTCGACCCGGACATGGGTGTCGTCGGTCCGCACGATGCGGATGTTGACGTTCTTCACCTTGTCGTCGATGCGGGCGCGGATGGCGTCGTTCCCGACCCGCGCGATCCCGGCCAGGCCGTCCTCGCGAGCCAGGTCGTAGACCGAGGCGTCGTAGTAGCGGTTGCGGTCGAGGGCTGATGCCGCGTCGTTTGCCGCCGCCTCGGCCGCGTTCGCGATCTCGCGCTGCCCGAGGAACGTGAGGGTGGCATCGACGCAGAGCGACGCGAGCAGAATGATGATCAGCACGGCGGCGGGGAACAGCATCAGGGCCGAACCGTTTTCCCGGCGGACGGTCTTCACGCGTACCTTATGTACGCGTACCTTATGCACACGTACCTTATGCACACGTACCAACCCCTTCGAGACCGGAACGGAACGGATCGACGAGCTCGCTGTGGGTCGAGCTGACGCGGAACGGACTGCGCAGCCCGCCGATGTGTGGGAGCGCGATCGACGCGACCTTGGCGGTGATCCGGATCGTGACGCGCGCACACCGCTCGTAGGTTCCGCCGTCGATGGCGGCGGCGAAGGTGACGTGGTCGAGTTGGCGATTCGCGCCGGTGATCACTGCGTCGACGGCGCGGTGCGCGTCGGCATCGGCAGTGTCTGCGTTGGCCTCGACCATGGCGCGGACGCCTTCCCTCGCCGCGGCCGTGACCGTCAACTTGGCATCGATGACGGCCCAGACATTTGCCACGAGGAGCACCATTCCGATCAGCAGCACGAACCCGAAGGCGAGGATCTCAGCCCCGGCCTGTCCGCTCTCGCGTTGTCGCCGTTTCCGGCTCGCCGGGAAGGGATCACGCGTCGCCATGAAGATGTCACGTGTCATGGCCGATTCTCCCGAAGGAGCTCGCGACGTACGTGTACGGTCCGCTCGATCGTGGCCAGCTTCGCCAACGGCCCGATGGCGATCAGCATCGGGGCATGCGTGGTGATGCGCAACTCCAGATCGCCGTCGTCGACGGAGCGCCAGACGACTGTGGCCCGGTCGTCGTGCAGCAGCGCTCTGGCCCGGCGTTCGGCCTCGTCGATCGAGACGCCGCCGCCACGAGCGACGGAGCGCGCGGTGTCGAACGCGACCGCGTCCACGATCGTGCGCCGCTGGAGTGCCAGCAGCACGTGGGTCGCGACGAGCAGGATCGTCAGGATGACGACGCCGCCGAGGATCGAGTTGAACATGCCGACACCACCCTCACGGGACGCGAGTCGGCGGCGGGTCATCCGCTGATCTCACCGACCTTGGTGTTGACTGCGTTGTTCGTCTTGTTGAACAGCAGAACGTAGGCCGCATACATGGCGGCGCCGATGACGGCCATGATGAGCACGGCGATGGCAGTGGAGATGACCCCTTCGCCGCGCTCGTCGGCGCGGTTGCGAAGGTCGGCTGCGCGATCCCCGAGCCCAAGGGCCGCGGTCTGGATGGTCACGGTGAAACGGAGGATGTCGAAGCTGTGCATGGGAGTTCCCTTTCCGGAATGAAGACTGCTGGCGATGGGGAAGCGGGCGGGGAAGTGTTGGAGTCGGAGCGAAGAGGAGGGACGGACGGGCAAGAGGTTCGGCAGACGTTTCGGCAGAGCCTCCTCTTCACTCGGCGAAGAAGCGCAGAGCGGACATGAACGGCACTGCGAGGAAGATGGTCCCGGGGAGCAGCGCGGCGACGGTGACGGGGATCCAAACCTGCTGGCTCTTGCGTTCGACCGCTTCGAGGAGGCTCCGTTGACCTTCGTCCCGACACGCCCGGGCTTCGTCCGAGACGAGTCGCCCGAGGTCGGCCGCTTCGCTGTGGAGTCGCAGCACCGACGCGAGGCGGGACACGGCGGGAACCTTGACGAGCAGGGCCCACTCGTCGATGGCGTCACCTTCCGAGATTCCCTGGCGGGTTCGCCGGAGCACTCGTCGGAAGTCGGCCGCAACAGCACCGTTGCTACGGGCGGAGAGCCGGGTGAGCGCGCCACCGAGGCTGTAGCCGGCGGTGAGGAGCATCGCAAGTTGTTCGCTGACGACGGGGAGCTCGAGCGCCAGGCGCCGCTGCCAGCGCTCCGAACGGAATGCCAGCTGTTGCTCGACGACCAGGAAGCCGAGGAGGGGCGCCGTCCAGATGGCGATCACGGCGAGCGCAGCGGGAACGTCGACCACGAGCGTGAGCGCCGTCGCGGCCAGGAGTGCTCCGACGGCCCAACTGGCCTGCCGGATCCGAAAAGCCGTGGCGTCTTCATCCGAATGCACGCGTTCGAGCCGAAAGCGCAGTTCTTCGTGGACACCGAAGGCACGGGCGACCCGGCTGCCGATGACCGCGGCCAGCGGTCCGATCACGTCGCGGAAGGATCGAGCGGCGAATACCTTCGGGCGCGCCGTGCGGGCGCCCGGCGAGTATGGCCGGAGACGGTCGGCGAGGCTTGGCTGCTGCAACGTCGGTATCCCGGCGAGCACCAGCGACAGCCCGATCCAGGCCAGGATGGCGCTGACGGCGATCACCCGGATCATCGGTCGAACACCCGCTCCTGCTCGGGCAGGCGCATGATCCTGCTCGCCCACATCCAGCAACCGGCCACGAGCACCATGCCCGTGATGACGGCCGCCTGGCCGCCGCTGCTCCGGTAAGCCCCGCGTCCGTCACCGATCGACATCCCGACGAGGGCCATGCCGAGCGGCACCGCGAGTACGAACCACCGTGCGAAACGCGGCCCGCTCTGGCGGCTCTGTGCTTCTTTGCGATGACGCAGGTCGGTGCGGCGGTCATCGACGAGCGCGGCCAGGCGTCGTTCGAGATCGCTGCCGCCGATCTCATTGGCGACGATGAGGGTCTCACAGACGACATCGGCGGTCGGATCGGCGAGCGACTCCTTGAGCACCGCACAGGCCCGGCCGAAGTCGGTGCTGAGCTGCCACTCCCGGTTGGCCGCCTCGAATGCTGCTCGCATCGGTGCGGTCGGGGACTTGCGTCCGGCCTCGAGCATGGCCACTGGAATGGAGCGGCCGAGCGCTCCGGTGAGAAGGCGCATTTCCTCGATGAGGTACGGCCAGGCATCGCGTGCTTCGTCCAGCAGCGTTCGCCGGCGGGCGCGGTACACCGCGATCGGTGCAGCCGCCCCGAAGAGCCCGGCCAGCACTGCGGGGATGACGGCCCCGAACATGATCCAGGCCAACATCGCGGAGCCGGCGAACACCGTCACCTCGACCGAGGCGAGCTCCAACGGTCGGACGCCGACCATGCCGGCCTGCGTCATCCAACCCTGGATGCGATGCTCTCGGCGGGGAC
>JAYTFI010000160.1:0-2906 GCA_043734485.1 Acidimicrobiales bacterium
TCCCCCGAGTACCGACCCTTCAGCGTCTGGGACTACAAGGAGCTCGCAGCGCGTTGCGACGGCTACTCGCGGGAAGACATCGCGTATGCCGTCCAGTACGTGCTCGAGCGCGGCATCCTCGACCTGATCACCCACTACGTGCCCGCAGGATCGAACCTCTGCCTTGCGGGCGGCTGCTTTGGGAACGTGAAGCTGAACCAGCGGGTCCGTGAGCATCCGAACGTGAAGGACTACTTCGTGTTCCCCGAGATGGGCGACGGCGGGAACAGCTTCGGCGGTGCACTCGGCGCGGCAGTCGAGGACGGTCTCACCCATCTTCCGCTCGACGACGTCTTCCTGGGGCCGGACTACACCTGGTCGGACGGCGACCTGGAGGGTTTCCGGGTCGAGCGGATTGCCGACCCGGGCGCGCTGGCTGCGGCCACGGCCGAGATGCTCGAGGCGAACGCGGTTGTCGGCGTGTTCACCGGCCGCATGGAGTACGGACCCCGTGCCCTTGGCGCCCGCTCGATCATGATCGCGGCGAGTGACGCCGAGATCAACAAGACCGTCAATCATCGGCTCAACCGCACCGAGTTCATGCCGTTTGCGCCGGTCACGTTGGCCGACCATGCGTCCGAGATGTACAAAGGGTTCAGTCCGGACGACGTGAATGTGAAGTTCATGACGACCTGCTACGACTGCACGGATCTCATGAAGAAGATGAGCCCTGCCGTCGTCCATGTGGATGGAACGGCGCGTCCGCAATTGGTGAGCAAGAGCTATGGACCGGCCCTCTACTACGGGATTCTCGCGGCGTATCACGAGCGGACCGGCATACCGAGCCTGGTGAACACGAGCTACAACAACCACGAGGAGCCTATCGTGTGCTCTCCCGCAGATGCGCTGGACTCCCTGCGGAAGAACAACGTCGACTGCGTCGTGACGGATGGGATGATCATCCGGCCGAACTGAGGTCTTGCAAGGACCTCGCGAACGAAGTCGAATCGACGAACCAGCACCACCATACCGATTTTGAGTGAGTTGCAACGCCACGGTCGCCGCTAGCGCGCTCGGGCGAATCGAAGCTTCGAGGACCCAGTGGCAACAACTCATATCGGCACCAGCCCAGCGGCCGCGATGACCGACAGCGCGCAGCAGTCGTCAGCGGTTGCGAACCGTGAGTGGTACCCCGGGCTCGATGGGCTTCGCGCGTTCTGCTTCCTCGGCATCTTCACGCTGCACCTCCCGCCGCCGTTCATCCGGCCGATGCGAGGCGGTTACATCGTGATGGAGGGATTCTTCGTCCTTAGTGGCTTCCTCATCACCACGATCCTCCTGCGTGAGTTCGAGCGGCGCAACGGCATCAACGTGCGCAAGTTCTACGGTCGCCGAGCCGCCCGACTCCTCCCGGCGGTCGTGCTCTTCACCACAGCGGTGTACATCCTCACGTACCTCGATCCTTACCTCAAGCAGCGCGGAGCCGATTATCGCCGGCATTCGCTCGCTTCACTGAGCTATTTCTACAATTGGATCGCGATCTACAGCTTCAATCGGCACTCAGGGGCACCCGGGTTCGTCGCCCATCTCTGGTCACTCTCGGTCGAAGAGCAGTTCTACCTCGTATGGCCGCTCGTCCTCTGGTTCGTCATGCGACGAGCGAAGCGCCGGACGAGTGGCTCACTCCGCGAGATAGCCACCGCGATCGTGCCCTGGTTGATCGGCGCGATCGTGGTGAGCAACGTGCTGCGCACGCTCATCGGCTTTGTGTTCGAGAACGGCTCGTCCTACACGCGGGCCAACTGGGGAACCGACACCCGGGCCTCCGGCATGCTGCTCGGTGCGCTCGGCGCCGTGATCCGCCTCGGGCGCCCCGAATGGTTCGCAAAGATCCGGCGGGTGCTGCCGGTGATTGGATGGATGGCCGTGGCGGTCGTCGTCCCGGCCTTGTGGCTATATCCGAATGAACCCAATCCGTTTCCGTTCGCCGGCGGATTCCTGCTGACCGAACTGAGTTCGCTCGTGATCATTCTCTGCGTGGTCGAGCGCGCGATTCGCCCTCTGTCGTGGCTATGCGAGCTGCGTCCGCTTCGATGGGTTGGAAAGGTCTCGTACGGGGCGTACGTCTTTCACTTCATGCTGATCGGCCGCTTCTTCTACTACGAGAACAAGCTGCGTTTCCCGTACCCAACCCTGCTCGCACTCACCCTGGTGGTCGCCGGACTTTCCAATCGTTTCGTCGAACAGCCCGTCTCGCGTTGGGCTCGTCGCCGCTTCCGGCTGGGAAGCTGATGTCGGTCTCGGCTCACGCCTTCGGCGTCCACACCGAGATGTCAGCGATGCCGAAGTCCTTGAGGAACGGCGGCGATGCCAGCTTCACCCGGTCGTAGCCCCCTAGGAAGTCGATCCCGCAAGCAGTAAGCGCGCTTGCTGTTGCGCTGAAGCGGGTGGAATCGCTGAGCACCACCGGCAACTTGTCCGGTCCGATGGCACCGATCCGGCAGGCGTCCGCCACCCGCCCTTTAAGCACCGCTGCGAGCGGTTCGTCCACGTACATGCCGGCGGGAGGATGTCCGAGTTCCAACGCGTAGGCCATGCCGACGCCGGCGAACGAGGAGAAGCCCGGGCTCCCGAGGAGGTGCTTCTTCTCGAGAACGTCGTACGCCTCACGTAGGAAGGCCGCCGTGCTGGGATCCGTCTTCACGCCGGCGAGACGTGGGACCCCCCGAATGGCGGTGGTCTGGTCCCGCAAGTCACCCGAGAGTCGGAAAGGCGTCAGCCACAGCGCCGGTGCACCGAGAAGCCATGCGCCGCCGACGACCAGTCCGGCCATGCCGAGGCCGGCAAACGCGCCCGGGCCCCGGGACGGCATCAGCCAGAACAGCAGAACCAGGAGCCCGCTGACCCAAAGTGCACCTGCGCTGGCG
>JAYTFI010000161.1:0-4202 GCA_043734485.1 Acidimicrobiales bacterium
CGCCGGATCCATGCGACCGCCGAGCGCGTGGCAACCGATGCCGGCACCGAGCAGCACGCCTTCGGGCACTCGCAGGCTCGAGTTGTGCGGGCATCCGGAACACAGGTACGCGGCACGGTTGGCCGCCGCGACGGGAATCGTGCGTCGCCGGGGCGGGGGCACCGCGATCCGCGATGCGTCGATGCGACGGATGAGACGCAGCACGAGCGCCGCCGCGATCCGGTCCGAGTCGAGCGTCCCGTACGTCGGGAACAGCGTCTCCCCCCGCTCGTCGGTTTTGCCCACGATCACCGGCGGGTCGACCACGCCATAGAGCGCCTCGCGGAGCGAGGACTCCAGGAACGATCGCTTCTCCTCGACGACGACGATCTCCTCGAGACCGGCGCCGAACGTGCGCAGCACACCCGGGTCGATCGGGTCGGGCATGAGGACGTGGAGCAGGCGGATACCCAGACGTCGGAGCGCGTCGTCATCGAGACCCAGGACTCCGAGCGCGGCGCGGAGCTCGTACCAGGTGTGGCCTCTCGAGGCGATGCCGATCCAATCGTCGCTCGACGACACCTCGATGCGGTTCAACCCGTTCACCGTGCCGTACTCGCGTGCGAGCCGGGTCCGGATGTCCAGCACTTCGACCTCGGCGTCGATCCCGAACTGGCCGGTGATGTTCGGGCTGATGTGCGGCACATACGGGGCGCCGCGCCACTCCAGCGTGGGCAGGACCACCTCGCTCTGCTCCGGGCGGACCTCGGCCGTCCCGATGCTGTCAGCGACGGGCGTCGTCACGCGCAGTGCCGCCCAGAGACCCGACCGGCGGGACAATGCGACGCCGTGCAGTCCGAGCTCGATGATCTCCTGGATCGAGCCCGGCTCCAGGATCGGCATCGCCAGCGACCGTAACGTGAGCTCGGATCCGCTCGGTGCGCTCGACGACTTGGAGGCCGGGTCGTCACCGACATACGCGAGGGCACCGCCCAGCGCAGACGTGCCGACGTACTGCGCATGGCGGATCGCGTCGAGCGAGCGGTCAAGCCCCGGCGCCTTGCCGTACCAGACGCCCAGCACGCCCTCGTAACGCGCTGACGGGAGGGTTGGAACGACCTGGCTGCCGGCGACGGATGTCGCCGCCAGGTCCTCGTTGTGACCGGGCTGATGGACGACCGAATAGCGCTCCCGGAGTTCGACGGCCGCGGCGAACTCCTGGTCCAACCCGCCGAACGGCGAACCGGGGTACCCCGACACGAACGATGCGGTGCGCAGCCCGCGCCGACGATCGGTGCGCATCTGATCCAACACGACCCGCACCAGGGCCTGCACCCCGGTGAGCAGGACGGTGCCGGTCTCGGCGGTGTACTTGTGCTGCAGGTCGAAGGCGGAAGCGGGCTCGCGCAGATCAGTCATGTGCACCTCGGATGTCGGATCGGGGCTGCATCGGGAAACGTGTCGAGGACCCGATCACTTCGCACCTGGGAGCTCCCGATACAGCTCCCCGATTTGCTCCAAAGGCGCGAGCCGCCCGTCAGAGCCGCGGCGGGTCGGCCGGCGTGAAGTGGAAGACGCGCTCCGCGTTCCCGCGGAGGATCTTGTACTTGGTCTCGTCGTCGAAGCGATCGAGCTGCTTGTGCGCGAATTGGATCGAGTTCGGCCATGTCGAGTCGGAGTGCGGATAGTCGGTCTCGATCATCACGTTGTCGACGCCGATGTGATGGATGTTGTCCAGTCCGGCCTGGTCCTCGATGAAGCACCCGAAGACGTGGTCGTGGAAGGTCTTGCGGATGTCGAGTGTGAGGAGGTCGACCTCCGAGCGATCACGTGTGCCGGCCTTGGTGCCCGCCTTCAACATGCCGCCTTCGACCTCGCGCTCCCCTTCGGATGCCCAGAAGCGCTGCTTGTCGAGGACCTGCTCGGCGCGTTCGAGGAAGTACGGCATCCAGCCGATGCCGCCCTCGGACAGTGCGATCTTCACACCGGGGTAGCGGACGAACACCGGCCCGAACAGCCAGTCGAGGAGCGTGCCGCTCTGCTTGGAGCCGATGCCCCATGCCTGGGTCGACAGGTACGGCGCGTCGGGCGACATCTCGAAGCGGTGGCTGGACGAGCCCTGATGCATGCAGACCACCATCTCGAGATCCTGTGCCGCGGCCCAGACCGGGTCCCAGTACTTGTTCTTGTCGTGGATGCTCGGCAGGTTGAGCAGGGTCGGGTTCTCCGAGAACGCGAACGCGTGCGCCCCTTGAGCGGCGCAACGCGCCATCTCCTTCGCCGCTGCGGCCGGGTCCCATAGGGGGATGATGATCAGCGGGATGTAGCGACCGGGCGCGGCGCCGCACCACTCCTCGAGCATCCAGTCGTTGTACGCCTGGACGGAGAGCATGCCCAGCTCCTTGTCCCTGCCCTCCCAGAAGACCTGACCGCAAAAGCGCGGGAACGAAGGGAAGCACAGCGATGCAAGGATCCCGGCGCGGTTCATGTCATCGATGCGCGCCTTCGAGTCGTAGCAACCCGGGCGCATCTCGCTGTAGGTCATCGGGTCAGGGCTGAACTGCTCCTTCTCCTTGCCCGCGACCGCGGCAAGACCGGACGTGAGGATCTTCTTGTCCTCGTATGTCCAGAACTCGCCGGTCTCGTCGGACAGAAGACGAGGCCCGACGTCGCGGTACTTCGCCGGGAGACGCTTCTGCCACACGTCCGGTGGTTCCAGCACGTGGTCATCGACGGAGATGAGCCAATCCAGGTTCAGCGGAGCTGCTGCCATGATGAGATCCCTTCATTTTGGGCGAACGACTAAATACTACGCACGGTCGGGCGCGTTGTGAAGTGGGTCGAGGGGAAGCGGCGTCGGACGGGTCGGTCCGGAGCGGAGATTGCCGAGGTCGCAGTCGACGACGACTCCGCTCACGCTTCGCGAGCGGTCGGAGCAGAGGAGCACCGCGAGGTCCGCGACATCGGTCGGCAGGGCGATGCGTGAGGCCGGGAACTCCTGGCGCAGGAGCTCGCGATCGGGGCCGTCGATGCCGACGCTGCGCCCGAGGAAGCGCTCCGTCGCGGTGTAACCCGGATTGATGCCGAGCACGCGCACACCGTCGTCGAGGCTCTGACCACCCACGGCCTCGGTGAACGCGATGAGCGACGCATTTCCCGTCGCGCCGCAGATGTAGTCCGCGCGCGGCGATCGGCCCGCCGTTCCGATCACGTTGAGGATGACGCCGTCACGGCGCGGTCGCATCGCCTCGAGGAACAGCTTCGTAAGGTGCACATAACCGAAGACCTTCAGTTCCCAGCCACGACGCCAGTCGTCGAAGCTGAGCTCTTCCAGCGTGCCGCGCGGGATCGCCCCCGCGTTGTTGACGAGGATATCTGCATCACCGTGCGACCGCGCCAGCTCCTCGCGTGCCGCCTGGTCGGCGAGATCGGCCACGTGCGTGGTGACGCTGGCACCGGGTACCGCGTTGCGGATCGCTTCACCCGCGGCTTCGAGCGTAGGACCGCGGCGCGACGCCAGCACGAGGTTCGCCCCCTCCTTACTGAACGCCTTTGCGATCGCGAAGCCGATGCCTTTCGACGCGCCGGTGACCACGACGTTCTTCCCGGTCAGTCGCAGGTCCACGGGCGTCTCCTCAGTCGGGGTTGCAGCCATCTCAGCACGGTGGTTGAGCAGACGCCCAACGTAGGGTCGTCCGCATTCGTCCGTCAAGACGACGCCCGGCGCGCCTGCGGTTTCGGCGTTGACCTCCGACGAGCGGTCTGCCATGCTTAGGCGAGCGCCCAAGCGTCTTGGGTGAAGGGTCGGCGCGGCCGCCGCTTGCGAGGTCCACCCCTGGGGCTGCCCAAGCGGCGGCCGCGCTGTGCCGGGGAAAGGTGCCAGGGAAAGTGAGCCCAATGAACGGCACCGGTCCAAGCGTCGTCGCCACCGCGGCGAGCAACTACTTCGATCCCGATCTGCTGTTCCTGATCTCGGAGATCGGCAGCTACGTCGATTGCACGTTCGACGAGGCACGCGCCCGGATGGCGTGACGCTGTGCCACGGCAACGACACGCGGTCTTTGAGCCCATCGCCATCGGCAGCCCGTTGACCACGTCCGCCACCTCCGAGGAGCACCGTTGAGGCTCGCAACTGTCCGAACGGCCGACGGGCTGCGGGCCGGCGTCGTGGTCGGGGAGGACATCGCCCTGCTCCCGGAGCCCGACGTCCGCGCGGTGCTCGC
>JAYTFI010000162.1:0-14098 GCA_043734485.1 Acidimicrobiales bacterium
TCGCTGAAAGGCTGTTCCGTGTCCTCGCTCTCGTCCCCTTCTGCACCCCCAGGTGAAGCCCGTGGCCACATCCGCGTCGTCTACCTCGGCCCGGTCGCGCCCCACTGGGACGTCCAGAGCGCCTACGGCGACCGCAGCCTGATCGAGGAGTTCCGCTCCCGGACACTTGCGCGCCTTCAACTCATTCCCCGCCATGACCCGCAGTTCCGCCGCAACCATGATCGCGTCGTCCATGATGCCGAACGTGAAGCGATCGAGCTCGAGTGGGATTTCGGCATGGGCGTGGTCAGCGCGTAGGTCCGACAGGCGCCACCAGAATGGCTGAGCGCCGTGGTTGACCACAGTGGCTGAGGCGCGAGTGGTTGACGCAAGAGTGGTTGACGCGAGCCACGGCATGCGGGGCGCGGTCCTGCCGACGACGGCAGATGCGGGCGCGCTCAGCGACCACGCCTCGAAGTACCTGAACCGCGAGCTTTCCTGGCTCGATTTCAACGGCCGCGTCCTCGCCATGGCCGGTGACCCCTCCGTTCCGCTGCTGGAGCGGGTCAAGTTCTGCGCAATCTTCGCCGGCAACCTCGACGAATTCTACGAAGTCCGGGTGGCCGGCCTCAAGGATC
Source organism: Acidimicrobiales bacterium (assembly GCA_043734485.1). GTDB lineage: Bacteria > Actinomycetota > Acidimicrobiia > Acidimicrobiales > JANYDT01 > JAYUDQ01. Next base: position 618 of record JAYTFI010000162.1, read on the forward strand.
AGGTGGCGGCGAACGTCACCCAGCGATCACCCGACGGGCTGCGCCCGGCCGCGCAGCTCTCGCTGATCAGCGAAGTCGTCCGTGAGCTGGTGCAAGAGCACAGCCAGTCCTTCGCCAAGCTGGTCGCCTTTCTCGCCGCCGAACGCATCGAGATCGTGGGATGGGCGGACCTTTCGGAGCAAGACCGGTTCTCACTCGATGGGGTGTTCCTCGACGGCATCTTTCCGGTCCTCACGCCGCTCGCCGTCGACCCCGGCCATCCGTTCCCGTACATCTCGAACCTCTCGCTCAACCTTGCAACCCTGGTGCGTGATCCCGTCACGGGCGAACGCCGCTTCGCCCGGGTGAAGGTTCCTCCGCTGCTGCCGCGCTTCGTCGGCCTCCCCGACGGTCACCGTTGGCTGCCGCTGGAGGAGCTGATCGCGGCCGAGCTGGCCTTGCTGTTCCCAGGGATGGTGATCGAAGGGGCGTACGCGTTCCGTGTGACCCGCAACGCCGACCTCACCGTCCAGGAAGAGGACGCTGACGATCTGCTCGAAGCGGTCGAGACCGAGCTTCGGCGCCGGCGCTTCGGCAAAGCGGTGCGCCTTGAGGTCGCCGCCGACATGCCGGACCACGTGGTGGCGGTGTTGATCGACGAGCTCGAGCTCGAGGCCGATGACCTGCTCCGGGTCGACGGGCCGCTCGACCTCACGGGGTTGTGGTCGCTCATAGGTCTCGATCGACCCGACCTGAAGGACGAGCCCTGGGTGCCGCGCACGCAGGTCCGCCTCCAGGAGGATCCCGATGCCCCACTCGACCTGTTCGGCGTGATCCGCGCCGGCGACCTTCTCGTGCACCACCCGTACGACTCGTTCACGACGTCGGTCGAGCGCTTCATCCAGCATGCCGCGACCGACCCCGACGTGCTCACCATCAAGCTCACCCTCTACCGCACGTCGGGCGGCTCGCCCGTCGTCACTGCGCTCATCGATGCGGCAGAGCGGGGCAAGCAGGTCGCCGCGTTGGTCGAGTTGAAGGCCCGCTTCGACGAGCAGGCCAACATCGCGTGGGCCCGCAAGCTGGAAGAGGCAGGCGTGCATGTCGTGTACGGCCTCGTCGGGCTGAAGACCCATACGAAGGTGTCGCTCGTGGTCCGCGCCGAGGCGGACGGGCTCCGGAGATATGCACACGTGGCAACTGGCAACTACAACTCCACCACCGCACGCATCTACGAGGACATCGGCCTCTTCTCGGCGTCACCCGAGCTCGGCCAGGACCTCACCAAGCTGTTCAACGGGCTCACCGGCTACAGCCGTCCGCTCGACTACCAGAAGCTCATCGTGGCCCCGAACGGCCTGCGCGAGCGGGTTCTGGAGCTGATCCGCAACGAGATGCCGACGTCGGCTCGACCTGCCGGGGCCATCGTCATGAAGATGAACAGCCTCGTCGATCAGGCCGTCATCGATGCGCTTTACGAAGCATCTCAGGCAGGTGTCCGCGTGGACCTCATCATCCGTGGGATCTGCTGTGTCCGGCCCGGTGTCGTCGGCCTCTCCGAGAACATACGTACGCGTAGCGTCGTCGGTCGCTTCCTCGAGCACTCCCGCGTGTGGCGGTTCGCGAACGGCGATGGTGATGGTAAGCCCGCATACTTCATCGGTTCGGCGGACATCATGCCTCGCAACCTCGACCGTCGCATCGAAGCGGTGATGCCCATCGAGGACCCCCGCCTACGGCTGCAACTCGATGACATGATCGCCGTGCTGCTGGCCGACAACGTCCTCGCGTGGACACTTGACGAGGCTGGTCGCTGGTCGCGCTGCACCGTGGCCCCCGGCGACGACGCGGTGAACGCGCACGAGCTGTTCGGGCAGCGGGCGATCGCGCGGTCCCTGCACGACGCCGATCAGCCGGTCCGAACGGCGCCGTCGCGGGCGGAGACGGTCACGTCTGATCCGGTCGACGGGCTGCGCACACCCGTGCCGGTCGATTCGCCATGACGGTGTTCCTCGTCCGTCACGCCCAAGCCGGCTCGCGCAAGGGGTTCGACGGGGACGATCGGGCCCGACCGCTCACGTCCGAAGGCCGTCATCAGTCCTCGGACATCGCAGGAATCCTCGCCGACCTGAACGCCACCCGGACGTTGTCGAGCCCGTATCGGCGTTGCATCGAGACGATTGCACCCGCTGCGGCGGCCCTCGGTCTGCACGTGGAGGTCGATGAACGCCTGGCCGAAGGATCGCCGGACGGTGCCATCGCGCTGGTCCGCAGCCTCTCCCGGAGCGGTGCGGCGATCTGCAGCCACGGCGACATCATTCCGGCGATCCTGGAGATGGTGGATCGGGAAGACGCGGTCGAGCTGGGTCGTGAGCCGCGTTGCCAGAAGGGCTCGATCTGGATTCTCGAACCCGATCCGGGGCTGCCCGGCCGCTTCGCCACCGCGGTGTACGTCCCTCCGCCTCGGTAGGGGAACAGAAGACTTCGGCCAAGACTTCGGTCTGCGTTCACCCCGCGTTCGCCGTGAAGAAGGCGACCGCTCCTAGAGTCGAAGCCGCATGTCCACCGCCAGCGCCGCCCTCCTCGTGATCGCCGCTGCGGGAGCCGTGGCACTGGCCGTGGCCCTCCTGCGATCGCGGTCCAGGGAACTCGCCCTGCGCTCCGCCGTGGCCGAACATGTGGCGGCCTTTGGTGGAACGGACGAGTCGGGAGCCGGATCATCCGGGGCGCAGCTGGGCCTGGCGACGACGGACCAGGCCGTGACCATGCTGGGCCGGTTGGGTTCCGCCATCGATGCGCGTCGTGCGGCCGATGAACGCCAACGCCGTCTGATGGTCGGTGCGGCGGAGCGGATCCGACCGCAGATGTTCCTGGCCGACGCGGTCGGTGCAGAGCTCTTCCGCAACGCACCCGGCGCAACCGTAGGCACGGCGGAGGGTGACGCCATCCTGGAAGGGGCCGTTCGGGAGCTGCTGAAGAAGGCGGCGACCGGGCTGCTTGTCGAACAGGAGCTGAATCTGGCCGGTCCGCCCCGCAAGGACTTCATCCTCCGAGCCTTCCCGGTCGAGCACAGCGGAGAACGGCTCGGGTCCGTCGCCATCGCCGACGACGTCACCGAGCTGCGCCGGATCGAGCGGATCCGACGCGACTTCGTCTCGAATATCAGCCATGAGCTGCGGACCCCCCTCGGCGCGTTGGCGGTGCTGGCCGAAGCGGCATCGATGGAGGCCGATGCCGACACCTTGCAGCGTTTGACGGGCCGCATGGAGTACGAGGCCCACCGCCTCACAGCGATGGTCGACGACGTCCTCGCTCTGAGCCGCGTGGAGGGCGAAGGTCTACAGGAACCGGAGGTGATCGAGATCGACCGGGTCGTCAGCGAGGCCGTCGAACGGGCGGCGTCGAGCGCCGCGCAGCGACAGTTGGCGGTCGAGACGGCACCGATCGATCCGACGCTGCGGGTGCGCGGCGATCGGCTGCAGCTCGTATCTGCGGTCCACAACCTGATCGAAAATGCGCTGAAGTACTCCGACAAGGGAGAACCCGTGCGGCTGTCGGCCCGTCGGACCGACGACCCGGCCCATGCCCGGGAACTGGCCGAGATCCTGGTCGTCGACCGTGGCATCGGCATCCCGGCGCGCGATCGCGAGCGGATCTTCGAGCGGTTCTACCGGGTCGACCGGGCGCGGGCCCGGGATACGGGCGGCACCGGGCTGGGGCTGGCAATCGTGCGCCACGTCGCGGTCAACCACAACGGCGAGGTCCTGGTCGAATCGATCGAGGGTGAAGGTTCGACGTTCGTCCTCCGCCTGCCGTCGGTGCGACTCGATGGCGGCAGCGACCATTCCACGGAAACTTCCACACGGCAACAAGCGCGCCCCCAGGCGCGTGACTAGATGAACCAGGGAGCCCGATGAGCGACGGTATGCAGACGATCATGATCGTGGAGGACGAGGAGTCCTTCGTCGAAGCGCTGACGGTCGGCCTGCGGCGCGAGGGCTTCCGGGTGCTGGTGGCCCGCGACGGCGCCGAGGCGATCACCGTGTTCGAGACGGGTCGGCCCGACCTCGTGCTCCTCGACGTGATGCTGCCTCGCGTGAGCGGCATCGACGTCTGCCGCCACATTCGGGGCCTCGGGGGTGTGCTCGGGTCCGTGCCCATCATCATGGTGACGGCCAAGTCAGGAGAGATCGACACGGTGGTCGGGCTCGAGGTGGGCGCGGACGACTACATCACGAAGCCCTACCGGCTGCGGGAGGTGATCGCACGCATCCGCGCTGTGCTCCGACGGGTTCCCGTGCGCGAATCCGACGACGACGCCGAGGCGCTCGACGTGGGTGACGTGCACCTCGATCCGGCGAGCCACGAGGTCTCGATCCGGGGAGTCGCAGTCTCGCTCCCGCTCAAGGAGTTCGAGCTCTTGCAGCTCCTCCTCGAGAACGCCGGTCGGGTGCTCACCCGTGACGTCCTCATCGACCGCGTCTGGGGCCCGCACTATGTCGGCGATACGAAGACCCTCGACGTCCACATCAAGCGTTTGCGGGCGAAGATCGAGATCGATCCGGCAAATCCGTCGCGGCTCGTGACCATCCGAGGGCTCGGCTACAAGTTCGAACGGTAGATGGCTCGGCGGGGGCCGACCGCCACTGCCGCCCCATACACTCGACCCATGCCCGAGCCGAGGGGGAAGCCGCAACCGCAGAGCGCCGCCGGCGACTCCGGTTGGCGCGACCTGCGCGGTCCGCAGGGTTTCTCGCCCGGCGCATACCACCTGCCCGACACGCCGTTTGCCCGGCTCGGCGTGGCCCACGCAGCATGCGCGGCAGGCGATGCCCTCGTCACTATCGCTCTCGCGAAGACGCTTTTCTTCGTGTCGCCGAACGAGGCTCGCGGCAAGGTCATCCTCTACCTGATTCTGACGCTCGCCCCGTTCGCCGTCGTGTCGCCGTTCATCGGCCCGCTCATCGACCGGTTCAAGGATCAGCGCCGCTGGGTCGTGGTCGCCACCACCGCCATGCGAGCGGTGCTGTGCCTGTTGATGGCCCAGGACGTGACGAGCCTCCGGCTTTTCCCTGAGGCATTCGTCGCGCTCGTGCTCAGCAAGGGATACGCAGTCGCCCGCAGCTCGCTCGTCCCAACCGTGGTCTCCGATCAGCGCGAACTGGTGCGGGCCAACTCGCGACTCTCGCTGATCGGCGGCATCGCCGGATTCGCCATCGCCATCCCCGGTGGACTTCTGAGCTCGATCCCGCACCTCGGCGTGCCCTGGGTGCTCGGCCTCGCCTTCTTCGTGTTCGGGGCCAGTGCCGCCGCAGCCACGCGCATCCAGACCCTTGCCGATCTGCCCGACGGAATGGTGCGGACCGCCGACGGCCGACTCGCCCTCCCGGCGGGGTCCGTGAACCGGACCGGCGACCGGCCTGAGCCGGGAACGGTGAGGCCGAAGCCCGGCGCCAACACGTCGGCCACACCGAGACGCCCGCTGTTCGCGACGAACCAGCATCCGCTCACACTCCTGCGTCTCGCTACGGTGGCCATGTCGGTGCAGCGCGGTCTCGTCGGCATGGTGACGTTCCTCGTCGCCTTCACTCTCAAACGCGAAGGGGGTTCCACCGGCTGGCTCGGTCTGATGGGCGCCGCCGGTCTCGGCGGTGGGCTCTTGGGCGCCGCGCTTGCGCCGAAGCTGCGGGACCGCATCAGCGAGGAACGCATCCTCGTGGCGTCGCTGTTCTTCGTCGGTGTGTCGACGGCGATGGCGACGGTGCGCAGCGGTCGGACCGGTGCAGCCTGGGTCGCGTTCGCGGTGGGGCTGGCCGCGGGCGTGTCCCGGCTGGCCTTCGACTCGCTCGTCCAGCGCGACTCCGGCGACCACGAGCGCGGCGCGATGTTCGCCCGCTACGAGACTCGGTTCCAGCTCGCGTGGGTGCTGGGAGCGCTCGTCCCGGTCGTGTTCCCGATCTCGCGATTCGTCGGGTTCGGAGTTATGACGCTCATCGTTGCGGCCGCGATCGCGGTGCAGATCGGGGGCGAGAACGCGCTTCACAAGATCGACGCGACCATGGCCGCCGGTGCACAGCGATGGCGGAACCCCGATCGGCCGGCAGCCGAGGATTGGGCCGACGGCAACCTCGAGCCCTAATGCGCCCCAGCGGTCTGTCGCCCTCGCCGGGAGGTCACTGCCCGTCGAGGCCGAGGCGGGCCAGCCAGAGGCCCGGTGCTTCCAGCTCGTTCCGGGTAGGCAGATGGTCGGGGTCGGACCACAGTTCGGGGAGGGTGTCGCTGCCGGCGCGTTGGATGACACCGCCGATGAATGCCACCCCGAGGTCGTACTGCTCCTGGTCGAGCGAGAGCCCGAGCATCTCTCCCGCCAGTCGTTCTCCCTCGCCGGATTCGATCCTGCGTCGCTTCCACGCTTCCATCACCATGCGGTTGTCGCCGAGGAGCCGGGCCCCGGTCACGGCGACGACGTGTTCGACGTAGCCGACAATCGTGGCCACGAGCATGTTGATCCGGGCCCGAATGGCGCGCTGCTCCGGGGACTCGATTGCTCCGAGCAGTTCTCGCGGGTTCGCGAACATCCGCTCCACGGAGGACGGATCCGATGGGTCGAACCCGCCTAGACCACCGAGTTGTTCGGCAAGTTGGCTGGGGTCGAAGCGGTACGCACCGGCGTACTCGGCGAGCATGGCGCTCAGGTGGAGGCGCACGTGCGCGATGCCGAAGACGGCGTGCACCGCCAGCTCGGCCAGGCAGACATGCATCCGCGCCGTTTCGAGCGGGATGGTCCACTCGGCCGCGAACGCCTCGATGTTGACCGGGACGAATCCGATCATGTCGCCGCTCGGCCGCGGGATCGGCAGGTCGTACGTGGCCAGGCTGGTCTGGGCCAACTGCCCGACCAACGACCCGACCTGGAGGCTGAGCATCATCGGTCCAAGAAGCTGGCTCAGCACCGCGAACGGATCGGACGGATTGCCGGGCACGCTGCTGGAGCCTGGGTTGGCCATCGATACGGCCAGCTTCTCGAACAGCGGCCGGTGGTCCTGCAACGCCTGTGCGGCCCAAGTGGCACGGGTGTGGGTGACGACCGTGACCCCGCGCACGGACACGACGAGACCCGTGGCCTCGTTCACGTGCGGTTCTGCGATCCGGCACAGCTCTTCCAGGCGGATGCGTTCGATCGGGTCGAGGGCGGTCTCGACCTGGCCGCCTGCGGCCGTCCAGATCGCGACCTGGCGGGCTGCGTCCCAGTTGAGGGGCCCCTGCGAGGCGGCCATGCGCAACACTTCGCCGAACATGCCGCCGAGCGCGCCCAGTCCACCGAGACCCGCAGTGGCACCGAGGTTCCCGAGATCGCCGAGTCCGAGGTTGCGCAACACGGCCAGCGGATCGTCGTCGGACGATGGGGACGCAGCCGGTGCAGGGGCGCCGGTCGGGCCAGCGACGTCGCCTTGCCCGGCAAACGGATCGCCGGGGAAGGGGTCGGGAGGCAGCTCGTCGTCGCCCGGGCGTTCGGTGCTCATGGGGAGAGTCTGGCGCGCCGTCGTGGGAATGCGGTGAGGGCGGTTGCAGAACGATGGACATGGCAAGCTCCACGCCAATGGCATGCGTGGCGATCACCGGGGTGTCGGGTGCGCTCGGCCGTCGGGTGGTCGCACTGCTCGCCGAGCGGGCCGACTGGGACGTCATCGGCGTCGATATCGCACCGTTCCCGGCCGGCGTGGCGAAGCCCCGGCGCTTCATCGTGCACCAGGTCGATCTGCGGTCGGTCGATCTACGACGAGTCCTCAAGGGTGCCGACGTCGTGGTCCACCTCGCCACGTTCGACCGCGACACCGGGGACGTGCATCGTGATGACGACGCCGTCACCCGCAAGGTGCTCGAAGCGGCCGAGGCGAATGGTGTGCAGTCGCTCGTGGTGCTCTCGAGCGCTGCCGTCTACGGCGCCCATGCGGACAATCCCGTACCGATGACCGAGGCCTCGCCGTTGAGGCCGAATCCGGGTTTCCGCTACGCCTCGGACAAGATCGATCTCGAGGACGCCGCCAATCAGTGGCGCCGCAGCAATCCGGCCAGTGCTGTCGCCGTGCTGCGGCCCGCGCCCACCATGGGCGATCCTGACGCGCAGGCCTGGCTGGCCGGTGCCGTCCGGCCCAGCTTCATCGACCGGGTCAGCCAACCGCTGCCGTCGATGCAGTTCGTGCACGTCGAGGATGTCGCAAGCGCCGTCGTGCATGCCGTCGAGCATCGACTCGACGGTTGCTACAACGTCGGGCCGGCAGACTGGATCGGCGGCGACGAGGCACCCGAGCTGCTCGGCCCTGCGTTCCGTTTTCCGCTCCCGGTCTGGGCCGTCGACGTCGCCAATCGTCTGGCGAGGCTGAAGCCGGGTCGCCGTCCGGCGGGTGCCATGCCCTACAGCCGCTCGCCGTGGGTCGTGGCCGTCGACCGCCTGCGGGCCACGGGCTGGTCGCCGCAGAGCACTAGTGCTGAGGCCTTCGTCGCCAGCGAGCGACCTTCGGCAGCCTCACGTTTCGCGGCCCGTCACCGCCAGGAGGTGACGCTCGGGATCGTGGCGACGGCCGCCATCGCGGTCGTGGGCGTGGCCGGATGGCTGATCACCCGAAGCCGGCGACGACGTCGCGGCGGAAGGTGACGCCCGGATATCAGTTGTCCGGTCGCCCAACCGGTCGGCGACCACTTAGCATGCCCGTCGTGTCGACCGACGTGGCTTCCTCCTTTGCATCGCCTCTCGGCGACGACTGGTGTGCGCTCACGGAACTGCCGCTTTCGGTCGGCGAGGTCTACGACTGGGCGGTGCGCCCGGACTGCGGTGCCGTAGTCGTCTTCAGCGGGACCGTCCGCGATCATGCCGACGGCCGCACCGGCGTCTCGCTGCTGGAGTACGAGGCGTACGAGGCGCAAGTCGTTCCCCGGCTCGACGCAATCGTGGCCGACATCCGCAGCCGCTGGCCGACGGTGGGCCGCGTTGCGCTACTGCACCGCATCGGACCGCTGCGGCTCGCCGATTCGTCCGTGCTCGTCGTTGTCTCGTCGCCGCACCGGCCCGAGGCCTTCGAGGCTGCCCGCCATGGCATCGACGCGCTGAAGGCGACTGTGCCGATCTGGAAGCGTGAGCACTGGGATGGCGGAGTGGACTGGGGGCTGGCTGCGACCGAGGTCGGCTCCGTCGATGATCTGTCCGGCCGTCCTGACGAGGATCGAATGGCTGCTGTCTCCCCTTCTGGACGGGTGAGCTCATGAGCGCGCTCGTATGGCTCATCGTCCCGGCGTTGGTGATCGTGTCGGTGGTGTCGCTGAAGGTGTGGCGCGATCGTCGCCCGAGCTCGCTCGAGGCCGGCATGAAGGAGTTCCAACGAGGTCTCGAAGCCCTCGACCCAGCGAACGATCCGTTGAAGCGGGCCCGCAATGCGCGCGATGCCCGCGACGACCGATCTGGGAGGTAGTGCGCTGGCACGCGACCTCGCCATCGATCTCGGCACCGCCAACACGCTCGTCTACGCGAAAGGCGAGGGGATCGTCCTGAACGAGCCCAGCGTCATCGCCCTCAACAACATCAGCCATGAAGTGCTGGCGATGGGGCGTGACGCGTGGCAGATGGTCGGTCGTACGCCCGGGTACATCGAAGCGGTTCGTCCCCTTCGTCAGGGAGCGATCACCGACTACGACATCACCCAGCGCATGATCCGCCTCCTTCTGCAGCGCGTGGGTGTGAGTCGGCTGAACCGGCCGAAGGTGCTCATCTGCGTTCCCTCGGCCATCACCGAGGTCGAGAAGCGCGCGGTTACGGAGGCGGCGCGGCGGGCCGGAGCGGCACAGGCGCAGCTCATCGACCAGCCCATGGCCGCAGCCATAGGTGCCGGGCTCCCGGTGCACGAACCGATCGGCTCGATGGTGGTCGACATCGGCGGTGGCACGAGCGAGACCGCGCTCATCTCGCTGGGCGGCACCGTGGCACTGGAGGCGATCCGCGTCGGCGGCTTCGACTTCGACGCGGCGATCCAGACCTTCATCCGGCGCGAGCACGGCATAGCCGTCGGGGAGCGCACGGCCGAGGAGATCAAGATCGCCGTCGGCTCGGCCGCGCCGACGGTGGACGAGTTCCGGGTCGAGGTGCGCGGTCGGGAGATCATGAGCGGCCTGCCGAAGACGATCATCCTCACCCCGGGTGAGGTGCGGCACGCGATCGAGGATCTCGTCAACTCGATCTGCAAGTCGGTGGTGGCCTGCCTCGGCTTAGCCCCGGCGGAGTTGGCGCAGGACGTCATCCGTCAGGGCATTCATCTCGTCGGCGGCGGGGGGTTGCTGCGAGGCCTCGATCAGCGCCTGTCGCGGGCGACCGGCGTCCCTGTGTATGTGGTCGACGCGCCGCTGGAATGTGTTGTGTTGGGGGCAGGCCGGTGCATCGAGAACTACGAAGTGCTCAGCCATCTGTTCATGAACAGCAGCCGCTGATCAGCCGCTGAGCGTCCGCTCCGCCGTCAGCTGAGGTCTTCGGCGGCCTGGCGCACCTGCCAGTCGCGGTCGGCTCGGGCGCGTGCAAGGGCCGCATCGACCTCGGGGCCCTCGAAGGCAGCGAGCGCGATGACGGCCCGGCGGCGGACCGTGGCCTTGTCGCTCGTTGCAGTGAGCACGGCGGCCAGCCCGCCGGGCGCACCAATGCTGCCGAGTGCGGCCACGGCGGCTTCCCGGACGAGCGCGTCGGCGTGGCCGGTGGCGGCCGACGAGAGTGCCGCGACCACCTGGCCTGCCGAGGTCGGGTCGGCATTTTCGTGGCGTTCGCCGAGCGCCCACGCGGCGACTTCTGCGACCACGTCACCGCCGTCGCGCAGCAGGGCGAGCAGTTGCGCGTCGACCATCGAGGCACCGTCGCTGCTCTGTCCTGCGAGCATCGCGGCCCTCCGGATCACGGCCGCGGATCCGTCGTGAAGCCCGCCCGCCAGGGTCTCGGCGTCGAGCCTGTCGAGACGGGCAAGCGCGCCAAGGGCGGCGGCACGAACTCCCGGGTCGGCCGACTGCAACGCTTTGCGAACGGTTGGTTCATCGCCCGAGTGCCCGGCGATGACCGCCGCTCGGCGGTCGGGGATCTGGCTGGGCATGGCCCGACGCTACGGGCCGCCGTAGGTTCTTCGTGCGCGCGGGTTGGTCCGCCGCACCTGCAAGGCTGACCGGATCGTGATTGCTGAAGGCGCGACCAAGGGCGTGGGCCCTGCCGGGGACAACCGACGTCGACCGCTCCGGCGCCGCATCAGCGGGTGGCTTGTCGGCCTGTTCTTCGTCGCATTCTGGGTCTGGTTCACCAATGGGCGTGTGAACTACGTGGCCATATCACCGGGGCCGACGGCATCGGTCGGTGAGCGGATCGCCGTGAGCGGCACCCGCCAATTCGCGACTACCGGCAAGGTGCTCTGGGCCACGGTCAACCTCCTGGACAGACCGTCGCCGCTTGAGGCGATCTATGGGTGGCTGAAGGGCGATGTCGACGTCTTCCGCCGCAAGGAGATCCTCGGCGACGCCACCCCGCAGCAGTCCGCCGAGGAGAGCCGAGCGGACATGGACGACGCCAAGCTCGTCGCACAGATCGTCGCAGCTCGGAAACTCGGAATTGCGACCGAGGGCGGCGGGGCCGAGATCGCCGAGATCACGAAGACTGCGCCCTCCGCAAAGCTGCTCAAGGTCGGCGACGTGATCACCGCGATAGAGGGCAAGTCCGTCTGCCTGCAAGGTGACGTTCGGCCGGGGATGACCGGTAAGAAGCCCGGTGACTCGGTGCTGCTCACGATTCGCAGCGGCGCGGCGAAACCAAGAGAGTTACGCGTGCAGACGATCACCGGGAACGGTGTCCATCGGGCGCTCATCGGCGTGATCCTGGCGCCCGATCCGAAGTCGCCCTGCCGCCTCCCGTTCAAGGTCTCGGTCGACACTTCACGCGTCGGCGGACCGTCCGCTGGTCTCGCCATGACGCTGGCGATCATCGATCGGCTGTCGCCCGGCGACCTCACCGGGGGTGACACCGTTGCTGTCACCGGAGCCATCAATGCCGACGGTTCCGTCGGCGAAGTCGGTGGTGTGAAACAGAAGACCGTCGCTGTGTGGGCCGCAGGTGCAAAGCTGTTCATCGTGCCGACGGGCGAGCTGTCAACTGCGAAGGCCCATGCCCACGGCATGCGGGTCGTCGGGGTGGACACGCTCGACCAGGCGCTCGCCGCACTCCGCACGGTGGGTGGTGCTCCGCTTCCGTCCTCAAGCAGGTGATCCGATGGCCACAACATCCTCGACATCCTCGAACAGCCCGTCGATGGCGCCCGACGAGATCCGCAACGCGCGGTTCTCGACCGGCTTCCGCGGATACGACACGGCCGAGGTGCGGGCCTTCCTCGCCCGCGTCGCCGGGTCCTACGGTGAGCTGAGTGCTCGCGTCTTCGACATCGACCGTGTCACGGTGGTGTCGTCGGCGGACGAAGGCGCGGGTGCGACTGGGGCCGAACACGGCGAGTCGGAGTCGGTCGACGAACAGTTCGACGACTCGGTCGATGCCGAGGCCGAGATTGCGGCCACCAGATCGCAGATGGCGGGGATGCTCGCCGCAGCTCGGAACGAGTCGACCGCAATCGTTTCGAAAGCCAACGACGAGGCGGCCCGCATCATCCTGAGGGCGCGGGCCGAGTCCCGGGGGAAACCGTCGGGAGACGCGATCGCCGTCGTCGAGGCAGCGTTTGCCGATTCGCCGTCGGACCCGCTCCTGGCCAGGGAGCAGGCCCGGCTCATGATTGCGGAGGCGCGGGCCGTGCGGGAGCGAATCCTCACCGACCTGGCGAAGCGCCGGAAAGTCGCACACGTGCAGCTCGAACAGCTGCGGGTGGCGAAGGAGAAGCTGCAGGAGTCCCTGCGTGAGGCGCGCCGTGTCGTCGACGATGCCGCTCGCGATCTTGGAACCGCTGAGATCGAGGCGCGGCTGGCGGCGGAGACGGCTGGGCGCCGCGTGGCCGCCGAGGTCGAGCCGACCGGCGCCGAGTTGGAATCCGAGCTCTTCGGTGCGGGGTCGGTGCTCCGGCTTCGCACGGGTTCTCCCTTGGCCGCAGCGGCCGCGGCGGCGGTGAGCGATGTGATCGAAACGGCCGAGGCCGTTGATGACGTGGCGTCAGAGGCCGTGACGGACGTCGAGGACGTCGAGGATGTCGAGGATGTCGATGCGGCACCCGGACCCGCTGAGCCAGCAGAAGCTGCGGCGACGACGAAGCGCTCGTCGAAGAACGTCGACGAGCTCTTCGCCCGTCTGCGAGCAGATCGGCAAGAGGCGACCGTGTCGGCAAGCGAGATCCTCGACGCTGCGCCCGACGTTGGCGACGGCGGCGGGTCGGGCAAGTCGCGAAAGGTGCCCGCAGACAAGAAGAAGTCGGACGGCGGCGACGCATCGCGTCGTAAGCCGGCCAAGGCGGCGGCTGCGAAGCGATCGAACAGTTCCGAGGGCCCGATGCCGC
>JAYTFI010000163.1:0-2281 GCA_043734485.1 Acidimicrobiales bacterium
TATTCGGACTGCACGCCGGGCTACTACAACAACGAGGGCAAACTCGGGAACCCGAACGGCTTCTTCGCCGGGACCTACGGAGCCGGACCGATCGCGTTCTTCGAGCTGCTCGATGAGTGGCGGGCTGACGGCACGATGCCGGGCGTCGAGGTTCGCTGACGGCTGCTCCCGTGGCGGTCCGGGTCAGGAAAGCCTCTCGGTCCACCCTAAGGGGCTGGACGTGTCGTACCGGCTCGCTGCTCCGCAGCACACGATCCGGCCACCGGCGTTCATCCGGAACAGGGCGCTCTCGAGGATCGCCCCACCGACACAAGCAACGACACAAGCACCTCGGCCTGGTCGTGGCGGATACCGGGCGAGCGCGGCGGATCGGGACATCGAATGGTCGAACTCCACCACGTTTCGTGGCGAAAGTCGATACGCCAACACCGTTCGCCTACTTTGGGTGACATTGACGCTTGTAGGCTCGTGCCGATCCGCCGCGCTCGCCCGGCATCGACCGGGGAACTCTCGGTCAACGGCCACGGCCACGTCACTCCACGGGAGCCGCACCCAAACGATTTCTGACCCTCAATTCACCACTGAAGGTGGGTGCGACCATTCTCCGCGCTGAATCGGCCGACGAATCGGGGAGGTCGGGAGGTGACTGAAGAGGCGTGTTGCGCTCGTCAGTCCTTCGACGCGACGGCGTTCGGTGTGACGTTCATCTTCGGGACGTAGTCCGCAACCGCATCATGTTTGGCGTCGAGACCCTGCGCCGAGCGCAGCTTCGTGCGGCACTCGCCACAGGGCCCGTAGTGCTCCTCGCTCACGCCGGCATGGCAACGCGGGCATTCGAACTCCATCAGCGTGGCGCCGGTGCCTGCAGTCGTGGCCATTGCCGGAGCGTAGAGCCGGAGCGAAGGCGGGACCTCCGGGTCGATACGCTCCAACCGTGAACGACGCCGCGGCGACCGCCGACACGCCTCCTGCCGCTAGCACCCACGCCGAAATCGGAGCCGGAGCAGACGGCCCCGCCCACGGCCACGGCCACGGCACCAGAGCGATTCTCGCCGCACTCATCGCCAACCTCGGCATCGCCATCGCCAAGTTCGTCGGCTTCCTCATCACCGGCTCTGCCTCGATGCTGGCCGAGGCCGGGCACTCCGTTGCCGACACGACCAATCAGGGCCTGCTCCTCCTGGGTGGCCGCCAGGCCAAGAAGCCCGAGGACGAGGAGCACCAGTTCGGCTACGGCATGGCCCGCTACTTCTGGTCGTTCGTGGTCGCGCTCATCCTCTTCAGCCTCGGTTCGCTGTTCGCGATCTACGAGGGCATCAAGAAGCTGCAGAATCCCCACGAGGTCGAGAAACCAGCGGTGGCCATCCTCATCCTTTCGGTCGCCATCGTCCTCGAGGGCTACTCATTCCGTACGGCGCTCGCGGAATCCCGGCCGCTGAAGGGTTCCCAGTCCTGGTGGTCGTTCATCCGCACGTCGAAGGTGCCCGAGCTACCGGTGCTGCTGCTGGAGGACTCCGGAGCGCTCGTCGGGCTCGTCATCGCGCTGTCGGGTGTCGGGCTCACGCTCGTGACCGGCGAGGTCGCGTTCGACGCCATCGGTACGCTGCTGATCGGCGCCCTCCTGGGGGTGATCGCGGCGATTCTGATCGTCGAGATGCGCAGCCTGCTGCTGGGCGAGGGCGTGGCCAGGGACGACCGGGCCAGGGTCCGATCAGCCGTCGAGGGCCACGCGCAGGTGAGCCGCTTCATCCACGCCCGCACGATGCACCTCGGTCCTGACGACGTGCTCGTGGCCACCAAGGTCGAGCTCAGCGCCGAGCTCAGCTTCGAGCGCGTCGCTGCGGTGATCGACGAAATCGAAGCGCGCATACGAACGGTTCTGCCGTCCGCTCGGGTGATCTACGTCGAGCCGGCCGTGTTCGATTCCGAACGCTGATCGGCGTCGACGCGCTGGAAGGCGAGGTCGTGGACGGTCCGCCCGGCGGCGAGAGCGCGACGCTCGAACTTCGTCGCCGGGCGGCTCGCATCGCGCGGTGCGAACGCGTCGTGCACGTTTGTCAGCAGCGGCTCAGAACGCAGTGCGCTGAGCATCTGGACGGCGTAGTCATCGACGTCGGTAGCCAGGCGCAGCACTCCGCCCGGCGCGAGCCGCGTTGCGACTAGCGCGACGAAGCCCGCGTCAACAAGCCGGCGGTGGCGTTGTGACGGCTTCGGCCAGGGGTCGGGGAACGCGATCTGGATGAGGGATATCGAGCCCTCGGCGAGCATGTGACGGAGCACG
>JAYTFI010000164.1:0-5273 GCA_043734485.1 Acidimicrobiales bacterium
ACCGCACCGATCATCAGCGAGAAGCGGAACCCGCTCAGCCACGAGGCCTTGGCCGCGTCGGCGATCGTCTTGCCGTCCGCACCCATCTTCGACGCCATCTGCAGTGCGCCACCAAGGGAACCTTTGGCCGCCGTGCGGGCCGCTTCGGGAACGCCGCCGAGCGCCGACGACAGCTGGTGCGAGTACTTCGAAGCGAGCAGGCTGCCGAACACGGCGACGCCAAGGCTGCCACCGAGCTCGCGCGTCGTGTCGTTCATGGCGGAGCCCATGCCGGCCTTCTCTCGGGGCACGGCGGACATCAGCAAATCGGTCGTGGGAGACATTGCGATGCCCATGCCGCTCGCCATCACGACGAGGCCGAGGATCAGGAGGCCGTAGTTCGGGATGACGCCGATGAACGTCATGATGGCGACACCGCTGGCGACGAGCCACATGCCCGAGGCGACGACCTTGCGCTTGCCGAAGCGGGCCGCGAGGCGCGCCGACTGCGGGGCAGCGATCATCATGGCGCCGGCAATCGGCGACAGACGAACGGCGGCGTTCAGCGGCGAGTAGCCGTAGACGAGCTGGAGCAGCTGGCTCATCGAGAAGAAGATCCCCATCAGGGCGAAGAAGACGAGTGTCAGTGCGAGTGACGAAACACCGAACGCCCGCACCTTGAAGAGGTTCACATCGAGCATCGGATCCGCAGCACGCTTCTCCCAGCCGACGAACAACGCCATGACCACGAGACCGATGGTGCCGACCACGACGGTCTCGGGCGAGAGCCAGCCGTGCGACGGGCCCTCGATGATGGCGTAGACGATCGCGCTGATGCCGATGGCGGAGAGCAGCGCGCCGGGCACGTCGATTGGCGCGTGGTGATCGTTCCTCGTGCGGGGGACCAGGAAGCCGACGAGGAACAGGGCCACAAGGATGAACGGCACGTTGATGGCGAAGACGGCGTTCCAGGAGAAGTGCTGGAGCACAAACCCGGAGAGGAGCGGCCCGATGGCGGCCCCGGATCCGCTGATGCCGGCCCACGTGGCGACGGCCTTGGCCCGCTCTTCCTTCGGGAAGATGTTGGTGATGATCGACAGCGTGGCCGGCATCACCATGGCGCCGGCGATGCCCATGACAACACGGGCGCCGATGAGTTGGCTGGCCGAGTTGGCGACGAAGGCGGCGAACGCGGTAGCGACGCCGAACAGCGCCAGGCCGCCCTGGAGGATGCCTTTGCGACCGTACCGGTCACCGATGTTCCCGGCCGTGAACAGGAGGCCGGCGAACACGAGCGAGTACGCGTCGACCATCCACTGCAGCTGCGAGTTGGTGGCCGAGAGCTTCTCGGACAGGACCGGCAGCGCCACGTTCAGCGTGGTGTTGCCCATGATGATGATGAGCAGTGCCAGGCAGAGCGCGCCGAGCGTCTTCCACCGCCGCTCGTAGATCGCGGGATCGATGCCGTGACCGGCCATCTCCCGTTCCGTCGTAGTTGCTGCGGCGGCGAGTTCCAAGGTGGTCCTGTCTGCAAGATGCGGTGCGGGTCCGGCGATTCGCGTGGGTGGGTCGGTCGGCAGTTGTGCCGTCTGGCAGAACTGCAGTGTGACAACTATGACAGTTGGCAGGAGTGACAATCAACGAGTTCTTCTATAACATTCGTCACGTGGCCGTCACCGCCCTTGCCGAATCTGGATCCGAATCTGCAGCGCACGATGCCGTCGACGCGGGTTCCCCCGCGCCATCCTCGGCGCCGCTCGTAGCGGCTCCCGGAAGGCGCGAGCGACGCGTGGCAGAAACCCGCAAGGCAATTGCGGCGGCTGCTCGCTCGCTGTTCGAAGAGCACGGCTACGGCGAAACCACGATCGACCAGATCGCCGAACGCGCCGACGTCGCGACCCGCACACTGTTTCGGTACTTCCCAAGCAAAGAAGCCCTGCTGTTCGCCGACTTCGACGAGTGGCGCTGCGCGTTGCTGACAGCGCTCGAGGCCCGCCCGGCCGACGAGGCGCCGCTGTGCTCCGTTGCACTCGCGCTGTCCAAGGTCGTCGCCGTCGCCGAAGGCCTGCGGCCACAGATCGACCGGGCCATGCGCCTCGCTGAAGAACACGAAGCCGTCGCCACCTACCAGCGAGGTGTGCTCAAGGCCGGGTCGGCCGAGGCCGTTGCGCACTACATCGCGACGAAGCTCGGCGTCGATCGGTCCTGCGATCCCCGTCCCGAGGCGTGGGCGGGGATGATGCTGTCGGCGTTCGGCACGGCCGTGAAAGCGTGCAGCGATCCCACCGCGCACCCCGACGCCGACCCGATCGACGCGCTGGCCGCACTTCTGGCCGATACGGCTGAGGCCCTGCGCAGTGCGGCCGAGACGCTGCTGGCCCGTCCCGCCTAAGAATCAGTCGCCGCGTCCGTCGGTTTTGCGTCGCACGGCGATGTTGCGAACGAGGCCCTGATGAGCCCGAACGCGGGCCGGTAGGGTTCCACCCATGCAGAGCACAATGCAGGACTACCCGCTTACTGTCACCGCCATCCTCCGCCGCGGCGAGAGCGTCTACGCCGACTCGAAGATCACCACGGTCGAAACATTCGACGCCGCCACTGGTGCGCTCACCACCCGCTCCGGGACCTACGTTCAGATCGGCGAGAACGCGGCCCGCCTGGCCGGCGCATTGCGGCGGCTCGGCATCGACGGCGACCAGCGGGTCGGCACGTTCTGCTGGAACCACCAGGAACACCTCGAGGCCTACCTCGCCATCCCGTCGATGGGCGCGGTGATGCATACCCTCAACATCCGCCTCTTCCCCGAGCAGCTCACCTACGTCGCCAACCACGCCGACGACCGGGTGATCATCGTCGATGGCTCACTCATCCCGCTGCTCTGCAAAGTGGCAGGGACACTGCCAAATGTGCAGCACTTCCTCGTCGTCGGCGACGGCGACCACTCCATGCTCACCGAGGCGTTCCCCGGCACCACCGCCGCCGACTACGGCGCAGCGCTGTCCGCGGAGTCGAGCTCCTTCGCCTGGCGCGATGACATCGACGAGCGTTCGGCCGCAGCCATGTGTTACACGTCGGGCACCACCGGCAACCCGAAGGGTGTCGCCTACAGCCATCGGTCCACCTACCTTCACTCGCTGGCGTCGCTGGGCGCGCCGGTGCTCGGCATCAACGAACGCGACACGCTGCTGATCATCGTGCCGATGTTCCACGCAAACGCGTGGGGAACCCCGTACAGCGGCTTCTTCGGCGGTGCCGACTTCGTCTTCCCGAAGCAGTACCTGCAGGCCGCGCCGCTCGCTGCCATGTTCGCGGAGCTGCGTCCGACGGTGACCATGGCCGTGCCGACAATCTGGAACGACGTATGGAACTTCGGCGAGCGCAACGACCTCGACATGTCGTCGCTGCGCTGGATCACCGCCGGCGGATCAGCCGTGCCGCGCGTGCTGATGCAGCGCTTCAAGGACAAGTACGGCCTGCAGATCACGCAGGGCTGGGGCATGACCGAGACGTCGCCCCTCGGTTCGTTGGCCACGCCGCACAAGTACGCCAGGCCCGAGGAGACCATGGACTATCACGACCTCGCCGGCCGGGTTCTTCCGGGCGTCGAGCTGCGCATCGCGAGGCCCGACGACACCATCGCGCCCTGGGACGGGGAGACGATCGGCGAGATCGAGGTGCGCGGCTCCTGGGTCACCGGCTCGTACTACCTGGAGCCGACGCCCGAGAAGTTCCACGACGGCTGGCTGCGCACCGGCGACATGGGCACGATCGACTCACGCGGGTACCTGCGCATAACGGATCGCACGAAAGACGTCATCAAGTCGGGTGGCGAGTGGGTCAGCTCGATCGACCTCGAGAATGTGATCATGGCGCACCCGGCGGTGCTCGAAGCCGCCGTGATCGGCATCCCCGACCCGCGTTGGGACGAACGGCCGCTGGCCTGCATCGTGGTGCGCGAAGGCACGTCGACCGGGGACGAAACGGTCGCCGACCTCAAGGCGTTCCTCGGCCAGCGGGTGGCGAAGTGGTGGATCCCCGAGCGCTGGACGTTCATCGAGGCCGTGCCGAAGACGAGCGTCGGAAAGTTCGACAAGAAGGTGCTGAGGGCCCAGCATGCAGAGGGCGGCCTCACTGTCATCGAGAAGTGAGCGGCTGTCGTGTCTGACACGGTCCGCGTCGTCGGCATCGACGAGTTCGGCGGGGTCAGGTCCGCATCCGCGTCCGCGTAGCCACGGTCAACCCTGAAGGCGTTCCCACCGCCCTACGTTGCCGGGATGGACGTGGCCGGCGTGCTCGACGAGATTCGGCCCGGCGTCACGACCCGGCTGTCCGTCGGCGACCGCGTGATGGCCATCATGGTGCCGGACGGTGGCCACGGCGGCTACTCGAGGACGTTCCAGCGGTTGAAGGACCGCGTGACCGCCGCCAACGCAGCGGCGATGACACCTTGCATCCGAGCTGACAACCCGCTTCGCTCCATCCACCCTCCAACGCACACGGGGAGCCCCACGAAGAATCTGCCGCAGCACCACGGCACAAGTGGGGAAGAATGGACGGGCCATGCGAACGAACCTGATCAAAAAAGGCGACGACCACCTCCGCTACGAGATCCGTGAGATCGTCGAGATAGCGAACGAGATGGTCAGGCTCGGTGTCGACCCGATGATCTGGGAGAACATCGGCGATCCCGTCGCAAAGGGCGAGCGGCTGCCGGACTGGATGAAGGGGATCGTGCAGGAGGCCACGAAAGACGACCGTACGTACGCATACTGCCCGACAAAGGGCGACATCGAGGCACGCCGGTTCGTGCTGGAGCACTTCAGCGACGCCTCGATCTGCACCGAGGAGGACATCATGTTCTTCAACGGGCTCGGCGACGCGATCAACAAGATCTTCTCGAACCTCTCCTCCCACGCCCGCGTCATCGGCCCCAACCCGACCTATCCGTCGCATGCGACGGCCGAGGCCATGCACCACGGCGGCACCCACATCACGTATCCGCTGAAGATGGACGACGGTGGACGCATCGACCTCGTCGCCCTCGAGGAGAGCGTGCGCACAAATGAGGAGATCGTCGGCATCCTGGTCATCAACCCGAACAACCCGCTCGGCGTCGTGCACTCGCGTGAGGACCTCGAAGCTGTCGTCGCCATCGCCCGCGAGTACCGCTGCTTCCTGCTCTTCGACGAGATCTACCAGCATCTCGTGTTCGACCCGTCGAAGATCGTGCGCCTGTCCGAGATCATCGGCGACGTCCCGGGCATCTCGATGAAGGGCGTCAGCAAGGAGATCCC
>JAYTFI010000165.1:0-2251 GCA_043734485.1 Acidimicrobiales bacterium
ACCACGTCACGGTGGAGATCGAGTGTCATCCGTGCCTTGAGCCCGACCACGTCGACGAGCCCGACTCGCACGCGGGCCACGTCGGCCACTCGCATTGACGTTCCTGGCTGGCGGGGTCCGCGACGCGCGCGAAGTGAACGGGGGATGCGCGCGAAGTGGCCTCCCCGCGGCGTTCCAAGTCGATTGTTGCCCCGATTCGCGCGCACGGACCCCCGACATCGCGCGCAGCATCTCCCAGCGCAGCCGACCTCAGCCGAAATATGCCGCGATCTCGGCACTGGGCGGCTCGATCTGCACCGGCACTCCACCCGATCGGAGCGACTGGGCTCCCGCGCAACCGGCAGCCACGGCCTCGCGGGCACCGAGTGGCGACGTCTGCGTCGCACCGCCGTCGCGTGCGTAGCGGACGAACTCGTCCATCAGCCGGTCGTCGGCGCCGCCGTGACCACCCCGTGACGCCCGGAAGCGGAACGACCGATCGCCTCTTGGCGAATACCCCTGCCGCCGGTTCCAGAGTCGGATGACACCGTCGGTGTCGCCGAAGTTCTCGATCCGTCCTTCGCTACCGATCACGCTGTAGTTGCGCCAGTAGTCCGGCGTGAAGTGACACTCGCCGTAGGAGGCAAGCACGCCGTTGTCGAGGACCATCTGGATCATCGAGAGGTCCTCGACGTCGATATCGGGATGCAACCCGCGTTGTGCGAGCGGCGGCCAGTGCGTGTCGGGTGCGAACCAGTCGCCATGCTTCGCGCCGTCGTGGCGGTCACTCACGTTGCCGTACATCGCGAGCCGACCGAAGCCCTGCACGACCCGGCTCACCCCTTCCGCGAGCCAATGGATCACATCGAGGTCGTGCGCGCCCTTCTGCAGCAGCAGGCTGTTCACGTGCTCGCGTTGGGCGTGCCAGTCCTTGAAGTAGAAATCGCCGCCATGGCCGACGAAGTGTCGACACCATACGGCCTGCACTTCCCCGATGGCACCCTCGTCGATCAGCGCCTTCATCTTCCGCACCATCGCGTAGTGGCGCATGTTGTGGCCGACGTAGAGGCGCGTGCCGGTTCGCATAGCCGCGGCGAGGATGCGGTCGCAGCCCTCGATGGAGATGGCGAGCGGCTTCTCGGCGAATGTGGGCTTTCCCGAGTCGAGCGCGTCGATCACGATTGCTTCGTGGGTGAAGTCGGGCGTGGCCACGATCACCGCATCGACGTCCGTCGAATCGAGAAGCGCGCGGTAGTCGGTGGATCGGACGGCGTCGGGGTAGCGGCTGACATAGCGATCGAGCACCAGTGGGTCGACGTCGCACAGCCCACCGACGACGGACCCGCGCACCGGCCGATGGACCGAGTCGAGCAAATTGGCCCGGAGACCGAGCCCGATCATCCCAACTCGGAGGGGGCTTCCGGCAGACTTGGCGCTCATAGACGGACATCGTGCCCCGCTCGTGCTGCTCGCGGCTGGATTGGGTTCCCGGTACGGGGGCGTCAAGCCGGTCGCGCCCGTCGGCCCGGAGGGTGAGCCGCTGATCGTGATGGCCGTTCGCCAGGCGGCGGAAGCCGGCTTCGACGAGATCGTCGTGGTCGTGGGTCCGGCGACCGAGGCCGAGGTTTCGGCCGCGCTGGCATCGGCTGGCCCCGGGGTCCGGATCTCCCTTGCCCGCCAGGTCGTCCCGGAGCATCGCCTTCGGCCGTGGGGGACAGTGGACGCGGTCCTCGTCGCGGTCGACTCGCTCGGTTCGCGGTTTGCCGAGTTCGGGGGAGTCGTCGTGGGGAATGGGGATGACCTCTACGGTGCCGACGCGATGGTCGAGGCCCACCGGTGGATCGCGTCTGCGGGTGACGTCGTTGGAGCCGCCGTCATGTTCGAGGTGGCGAAGACGATGTCATCCGTCGGAGGTGTCTCGCGGGCTGTACCCGTCGTGCATGACGGTCGGTTGCTCGCGCTGGAGGAGCACCGTGACGTCCACGTGGATTCGGGCACAATTCTCACCGGGAAAGGACGGGCGCTGGCCCCGGAAACCCCGGTCTCGATGAACCTTTGGTGTCTGCGACCCGCAGCCGTCGATGCGCTGCGCATCCTGCACGCACGCTTCGTCGAAGCGCATGCGGGCGACCCCGATGCGGAGTTCGGACTGCCCTCGGGGGTCGACGGGCTCGTACGCGATGGCCGAAACTTTGACGTGCTCGTCACGGACTCCCGCTGGCACGGCGTCACCTGGCCGGACGACGTGGCGCGCGTTCGGACTGCGATCATC
>JAYTFI010000166.1:0-2076 GCA_043734485.1 Acidimicrobiales bacterium
CGATGGTCGGCCGACGAACCCGGCGCGGAACTCGTCGTTGAGCGCGGTGGCGACGGCATCGGACAGTGCCCAGGCGAGCACGGGCAGGTCGAGTTCGGCGGCGACGTTCAGGGCAGCCGCGGCGGCCTGGATGTGGTCGGGATGGACGGTGATGCCACCTTCGTCGAAGACCAGGACAAGGTCGACGCCAGATGCGAGCGGACGGATCGAGACGACCAGTTCCTCCAACGCGACGGTGGTCAGTCGTCCGTCAGGGTGATTGCCGATCTCGACGCTCGCGATGCCGAGTTGACGGGCAGCGGCGTGGAGCTCTCGGATTCGGGCTTCGGCGAGTTCGGAGCGGTCGGCGCCGAGCATGGAGGCCTCGCCGCGGGTCAAGCTGTTGAGCGCCATGTTGGTTGACCTCGGCGCCGGCGGCAACGTACGCTGATGATGCCGCCAAGTCCGAAGCTTTCGCCGTCGGGGTGTGCGCACACGGCGAGGACCCGTCGAACCGTCGGGAGTTCTGCACCGGTGCGATCCGTTGCGGTCTGTCATGGTTCTGGCCTTCCGAGCGCTGATGTCGCTGTGGCCGGAAGGGATGGGAGATGGATGGTGAGCGTCTGGAACGCGCCCAGCTTGGCGCCAGCCCGCGGCCGACGGCTTCGAGGGCGGGTGCCCACCAGCGTTGGAGGGGCAGCGCTCGTGGGGGAGTAGAGGCCTCTGTGTAGCTCGACTCGGCCGTGGCGTCGGCCGATCCCGGTGAGGCTGTCACGGTCGAGGAACCGGGCGTTGCTCCAGGATGGTTGGTTGAGCTGCTCGCGGTTCCAGCGGCCCCAAGGACTGTGCGGGTTGATCGAGCCGATCACGACTCTGCCACCAGGGCGGGTCACTCTGACGAGCTCGGCGATGACGGCGCCGGGCTCTGCGGCGAACTCGCAGACCGTCACGGCAAATGCCAGGTCCACGCTGGCGGTCGCGATCGGGAGGACGTGGACGTCTGCGACCAGTCGCGGCGCGCGGGTTCGTCGGCCGGTGAGGTCCAAGGCGGCCCGGTCTCGATCGATTGCGATGACGGTGGCTCCGTCGGCTTCCAGGCGGCGGGTGAAGCGGCCGGTGCCGCAGCCGGCATCGATGACCTGGTGGCCTGCGACCGGGCCGGTCGCCTGGAGCAGCACGTCATGTTCGATCGCAGTGGCGTGCCGGCCCCACGGGCGGTCGAACCACGCGTCGTAGTCGTCGGCTGAGGCGTGCCAACGCGAGGACTCCTCGGCCGGGTCGACCGCAGTCAGAAGGCCTCGGAACAGGTCGCCGCGTTGTGGACATCGCACTCACATGCCGACTACATGACCGGCAGCCCTGAGTCCGCAGGGTTTCGACATCGACGAGAAGATCGTGGGACACGGTCAACTCCTGATCCGACCGTGATGGGCAGGCCGGCTCGTTTCCACTCGGGGGTATCCGTCTTCGAAGCGCTTGGCGGCGAAGCCGCATCGGCGCAGTTCGCGCACGCCCGCCGCATCAGCAGCCGTTTCATCACCACACCTACCGCAAGTTCGGACCGAACCCGATTGAGGCCGACACGCTCGAGTGGTATCGCACACTTCAGGGCTGCAGGATCCTCGCCGACCTCGCAACTTGGCGTGCCGATGGCTACGTCGACACCCAACGCAGTCACCGGTGGCTCGCCATAAAGGCGGCGCTCCAGCCGCTGCTCGCACGCTGACGCCAAGTCGCCACGCCGTTCTCGGTGTTTCATCGATAGTCGTCGAAGGTTCGTCTCGCCAGGCTTCACGACGGCAGATCATCTCGACCCGAAATGCCATGCGTGAATGGAAGGTCCGCGTTCACGCCACCAGCCGGGACTGAGACTCCTCCGGGACGCGGCGACGGCGCATCGCTGTACTGCGAGACTCAAGCCAGCGAGTCGGTGGTCATGGGTGGGATTCCGGTGGCCTCTGCGAAAAGCCAGGTGTCGGTGTATTGCTGGAATCGGATGATCTTGTCACCCTCAAGGTCCCAGATGTGGGCGACTTGCGGCGACAACTCGCGACCGGTGGACTGGACGGTGCCGCTGTAGCGGCCTTGCATGATCAC
>JAYTFI010000167.1:0-4540 GCA_043734485.1 Acidimicrobiales bacterium
TTGCCGGCGCCGGACTTGAGGTACCGCCCGTCGATCCCCCGGGTCGCGGAAAGCTCCGCGAACGTCGTGGGCTTGGCCTGTGCGATCGACAGCACGGCGAGGTCGGGAAGCACGAAACGAACCGGCTTGTCATCCGTCTGCGCCCGTCGTTCGCGCCAGGCGCAGAGCTCCTGTGCCACGAACCGATCCTTGCCCCGCAGGACCCGCCCGTCCTTCAGGCGCCACCACGCCCGCTCGGCATAGGACTGTCCGCGGGGCCGGGTGCGCAGGATCTCGGACTCCTCCTCAACCCAGGTCGAGCGACCTGCAGCGTCCAGCTGCTCGCCGATCTCGTCGCGCATGGCCAGCAGGTAGATGACGTCGGATGCGGCGTAGGACTTCTGCGCTGTAGTCAGCGGACGCTGCGTCCAGTCGGTCAGGCGATCGCCCTTCGACAGCTTGACCTTCATGATGCGCTCAGCCAGCGTCGAAAGCGAAGGCGTCGAGAACCCGACGAAACCCGCCGCCAGCTGCGTGTCGAAGAGGCGACGCGGCACCGTGCCACAGGCGTACTCGAGCACCTCGAGGTCCTGATCGGCGGCATGGAAGACGGCGATGACGTCGCTTTCGAGCACCCGTCGGAACGGCCCGAGATCGACGGCCAGCGGATCGATGAGGACCAATCCTGTCGGCCAGGCGATCTGCACCAGGGCGAGCCGCGGGAAGTAGGTCCGCTCCCGCAGGAACTCGGTGTCGATGGCATACGCCGGCTCGAGGAGGAGCCGCTCGATGACGTCTTCTAGACCAGCGGCATCGGCGATCCACACTGCGTCGGAAGGATCGTGGATCACGTGTTGGAACTGGCGCTGCGGCGCTGCTTCGCTCAAAACGACACCGGATCAGTCTGCGGAACCGGTCGTCACCGGCAGATCCGCGGCGATCCAGGCAAGGGTGCCACCCAGCACGTTGCGCGCATCGATCCCCTGCTGACGGAGGAACGTGACGGCGTCGTGGCTTCGCCCGCCGGAGCGGCATATCACGTATACCGGCTGGCCAACAGGAAGTTCGTCGATGACCGTCGGCACGCTCTGCAGGGGCACAAGTCGGGCCCCAGCGACGTGGGCCTCGTCGTACTCGTCGGGCTCGCGGACGTCGATCAGCAGCGCGCCGGCAACGAGCGCCTCCGCGAGCGAACTCACGTCGACTGCGGGAACTCCGGCGTTCATGGCGACTGACCGTAGTCGTGCGGTCGCTCCGGCGGCGAACATGACTCGCCGGGCGTTTCGGTTTCTCGCCGCCCGGAGAGAAAACCGAACCATGCGATCGCAAGATCGCATGGTTCGGCGCAAAACCGAGCGGCCGAATCTGCGAAGCGTGGGCTCAGCGGCGAAGGCGAGCCGCGAGGTCAGCGGGGGTATCGAGGTCGGCGAAGGACCTCTCGTCCCGCACCGGCCTGTCGATGACCAAGACGTGCAGCGCCTCGTCGAGACGCCGCTGCCCCACTGCGAAAGCCGGTGCGAGGGCATCGGCGCAACGGCGCCGGTACGCGGCGAGCAACGGTTGGCTTCGGCCGTCGACGGTCGGCACGACGCCATCCAGCTTCTCGTCGCCCGCCAGTGCGCGTGCCAGTTCGTGCACGACTTCGGGGTCGATGTCGGGGAGGTCACAGGCGGCGACCACGGCAAGTTCGGTCGCGATCAGGGAGAGACCGGTGATCAGACCACCGAGCGGTCCTTCACCCGGCCAGCGATCGGCTTCGAAGCGCGCCCCGGCAGCCCCGGCAGCCTCGGCGGCACCGGGGCCACCGCCGACGACGAGCACGTCGTCAGCGCCCGCAGCCCGCAGCGCGCACACAACACGCGTGAGCAGAGGCATGTCGTCAACCACGAGGGTGGCCTTGTCCGCACACATACGCCGGCTCGCTCCCCCGGCAAGGACGACGCCGCTGAACTCCATCCGCCGACCTCAGGCCTGTGACGGACGGAGGGCTTCGAGGACGACGTCATGCAGCACCCCGTTGGTGCTCAGCGCGCTGCCGCCGCCCGCCTGCGCGATCCCATCGAGGTCGGTGAACCGGCCGCCTGCCTCCTCGACGATGATTTGGACGGCGGCCAGATCCCACAGCGACACGATCGCCTCGGCAGCAATGTCGATGGCTCCTTCTGCTACGAGCATGTGCTGCCAGAAGTCGCCGAACGCGCGCTGCCGCGAGACCGCGCTGCGGAGCGCGTCGATGGCGTCACGCCGACGGGTCGCGGCCCACGGACCTTCGCTGTACGAAAGATATGCGAGCGTAGGATCAGCGATGGCCGACACGTGGATCGGACGACCGTCGGCGAACGCGCCGAGGCCACGTCCGGCCCACCAGCGCATGCCCATCGCCGGCGCGCTCACCACACCGAGGTCGAGCACGCCGTTGGTCTCGCGGGCGATGAGCGTCGCCCACATCGGGACGCCCCGCACGTAGTTGGCCGTCGCGTCGATCGGGTCGATGATCCACTGGGAACCCGACTTGGAGGCGGTGGTGGCGTGCTCTTCGCCGAGCACACCGTCGTCGGGTCGAGCTTCGAACAGGCCGGCACGGATGGCCGACTCGGTGTCGCGATCGGCGATCGTCACCTCGCTGTGGTCGGCCTTCGATTCGACAATGAGCCCCCGCGAGCGGAAATGACGCATGGCGATGGCGTCGGCGCGATCGGCCAGGGTGAGCGCCAGTGCGAGGTGGTCGGCGACGGTATGGGGGGCAATGCTCATTGCCGTGACTCCGTGGAATGGTTCGAGGTGGAATTGTTCGAGGTGGAATTGTTCGAGAAGGGCCGATTCGCCAGATCGGCGAAGAGGTCGGGGTCGAGGTTGCCGCCGCAGAACAGCGTCATCACAGTGCACCCGGCGACCCTGACGCGACCGGACAGCAGCGCCGCCGTGGTGAGCGCACCGGTCGGTTCGATCACCTGCTTCATGCGGGTCATCACGAATCGCATCGCATCAATGATCTCGGCCTCGTCGACGGTCACGATCTCGTCGACGAACACCCGCATGATCGGAAATGTACGTGTACCTACGGCTCTTGTGGCGACACCGTCGGCCAACGTGACCGGCTGCTCGATCGTCACGATCCGACCGGCGGCGAGCGATTGGCGGGCGTCATCGGCCGAGGCGGGTTCGACCCCGATCACCCGAACCCCGGGGCGCAGCGCCTTCAGCGCGATGGCCACTCCGGACATCAGGCCGCCGCCGCCGACGGGAACAAGCGCAACGTCGATGTCGGGGAGATCGGCGGCAATCTCGAGGCCCACGGTCCCCTGGCCGGCGATGACCCGATCGTCGTTGAACGGAGGCACCACGACGCTCCCACGCTCGGCCGCAACGTCGGCCGCGATCGCTTCACGATCCTGCGTGAGCCGGTCGTACTCGACGATGCGGGCACCATATGCGCGCGTAGCATCCCTCTTTACTCGAGGCGCGTCGAGAGGCATCACGATCGTTGCGTCGATACCCACGATCTGTGCCGCCAGCGCCACGCCCTGAGCGTGATTTCCCGACGAGAAGGCCACCACTCCCCTGCTGCGCTCGTCGTCGGTGAGCTGCAGGAGGCGGTTCAGCGCCCCTCGGATCTTGAACGAGCCGCTGCGCTGCAGGTGTTCGGCCTTCGCATGGACCCGAGCGCCGACGGCAACGTCGAGCGCGTGACAGGTGAGCAGCGGCGTGCGGTGCACATGCCCGCTGATGCGCTCGGCGGCGGCCTCGATGTCCGCGAGGGTGACCGATAGCTCCGCCGCTCGCAGGCGGTCAGTCGGCATCGGGGCGGCGGGACCAGTCCGGATCGAGCTGGGCCAGGAACAGCGCACAACGCTCCTCCTCGTCGTGCTCGGCGATCTCGCCTGCGCTGGCCCGCAACCCGTCGAGGGCGCGCAGGAAACCACGGTTCGACCCATGGCGCCAGCGGACATAGCCCGAGCCCCTCCAGCCTGAGGCGCGCAGCCGGTCGAGGCCTCGGTGGTAGCCGACCCGGAAGGCCGCATAGCGTTCGATCGGGTCGCGACCCAGCCGTCCGATCTGCGCCCACCCGTCGAGGAACCGTGGCCATCTGGCCAGGACGAGTGCCACCGCGGCGCGGCGCTCGTCGATGTCGACGACGGCCAAAGCCGCGGCCAGGGCGGCGAGCGCTTCTGGCGGTTCGTTGTCGATCATGGTCTCGGGGAGACCAGTGGTGAAGGAGACGGGTCGATCGGCCATGGAATGATCGTGCCACGCGGACAGGTTGTGGCTGTCGTCACAGGCGTCGGGCATCCATCCGCGACGCTTTCCTTCACCGAGGAGCCCTTATGGAATCGACCACCACCGCCGCCGCATTGCCTACCGACGCACCGGTCGCCTACGACGTCGACTTCTACTTCGATCCGGTCTGCCCGTGGGCCTGGCTCACGTCGAGATGGGTGGCAGAAGTGGAGAGGATGAACGGCCTCCGGGTGAACTGGACGTTCATCGCGCTGCGCATCCTCAACGAGCACCGGGACTATGGCACCGAGTTCCCGAAGGGGTACCCAGAAGGGCACGGACG
>JAYTFI010000168.1:0-3817 GCA_043734485.1 Acidimicrobiales bacterium
TAGGGCAGTGGACAAGACATTGTCAGCAACAGATTTTGATCGATACTTTTTCGAGCACTACCGCCGTGCGCTACGGACGTTGACAGCGCTCACCGGAAGCACTGCCGTTGCAGAGGACGTTCTCAACGAGGCGGTCGCCCGAGCATGGGAACGCAGAGCCAGGATCGAGCGACTCGACGCCTACGTGATGGTCACCGCCATCAATCTTGCGCGACGACGATGGCGAAAGCTCGGGCGCGAGATACTCGCCTCGCCGCTTGATGCAGCGGACGGATCCGACGCTGACACGCTGTCCATAGATATATGCCGGGCAATAGCGTTGCTTCCTCGGCGCCAGCGGCAGGCCACAATATTGTTTTACATCTGCGACATGAAGATCGCCGATGTTGCCCAACACCTCGGCATCAGTTGCGGCGGCGTAAAAAACGCTCTTCATGGAGCTCGCTGTTCGCTAGCCACGCAACTAGGACCGAGCTATATGAAGGAGATAACACTATGAAATCGAATCATCATTTCGGACCGACTCCTATCGAGGATACAACGGCGCTGTTCGATCTCGATCTGCTCGCCGCACGCTCGGACGTCGCCAACCGAATAGTCCGACGTCGCAAGCGGCGCCGAGCCCGCATTGGCGCTGCTGTGTTTCTCCTCTTTTGCTCGGTTGGGTTGGTGATAATCAGCAGGCAACGGACTCCGGATAGAGGAACATATGCGAGCCGCATCGAGGCTCGGAGCCCGGTTGGGGCCACGACCGAACCGCTTCCGGCGTCGACCGAAACGTCTGACGCACAGCAAACTTCTACAAGCGGCCAGCAGACCGTCGACACACCTGTCGCCGCGGTCCAACCCCAGTACAGCTCCATGAACTACTCGAAGGACAGTCAGGGCAATGGCCAGCTCACATTCCACTTCACGAACCCTATCGACGCCAAACCTGTGGTCGCTGTAAGCGATATGTCGAGTGCACCGCACGGACAAATCAGCTACACGCAGCAAGATCCGCATAACGGCGTGCGGATGATTTGTGGGAACAGACATTTTGGGCTAACCGATAGCACGATTGACTTACTCCTGCCGGCTGAATGGTTCCCGACTGAAGTGAGAGCGGACCCACACCTCAGTCTGTCAGAGGGCGTCAATGAGTCTATCGCAGACGGAGTCTTCGGCAAAGTGGTCGGTTGCCCGGCAAGTGACGGTCTGCTTCAAGTTTCGATCGTGCTCGCAAATAATCCGACGCCTGATCGGGTCCGAGTTGATGCTGTTCAAGATATCATCACAGTTACGGTCAAAATGTAATCTGCCGGGCAAGGGACTATTAATCTGACAGTTTGCCTGCCATCCGTGCCGGTTATAGAGACCACAACTCGGTCGACAGGTTGAGCGCTGTGTTGTCCGATCACAAATTACCTCTCGAGACTCGATGAACATGTGTTAGGGCTCACCTCGGGTTTGATTGAGCGTTGATGGTGTAGTTCCATTCGCGGCGGAAGTCGTGTGGTGTGAGTGGGACGACGGCGAGTTCGGTATCCGGTGATGCGGATGCCCTTGGCATACCAATCGGGGTCGTGGGCGGCTCGGACGGTGAGCCCGGTCGAGGTTGCGGTCGCGGAGATCAGTTCGATGATGCTGCGCAGGCTGGTGAGGGGACGGCCGCGCCAGTTCATGGTGATGAAGGAGAACCTGCGGTGCTCGATCCGGTTCCAATTCGAGGTGCCGGGCGGGTAGTGACAGACGCTGATCTCGAGTCCGGTGTCGGCGGCGAGTTGGGCCATGTGGACTTTCCAGGCGCGGAGCCGGTGGCCGTTGATCCGCCGGCGTCGGCGGTGATCAACAGACGGCGCGCGTCAGGGAACCGGGTGCGGCCCATCTGGTTCCACCAGGATCGGACTGCTTCGACCGCGAACTCGGCAGTGTCGGCGACGTCGCCGACGGAGACGCAGCCTTCGTTGTTGGCGACGTCGCAGATCCCGTACGGGATCGCCTTGGCGAACTCGCCCAACGCCTGGTCGGCGAAGTCGTGGACCTGGACCCGTTCCGGTTCGCCTGCTGGTGACCATTCGTTGCCGCTGTCGGCGTAGTCGCCGATCCACTCCTTCTTCTTCGTGTCCACACTGATCGCCGGTTGATCATCGGGGATGAAGGTGGCGGCGATGTCGTTCAAAGTATCGGAACTGGGCGTCACGATCCGCGTGTTGACGTCCGTAAATTCGGGGTGTGCTCTTTCAGAGGTCCTCGATCGATCGGTCATCGGTCAGTCCGAGCCGAGCAGCGACAGCTGCGGGTGGTCGCTGGTGCGACGTTTGCGTGTCGTTGGCCGTGAGCCGGTCGCGTGGTCAGTCGCGACTGGGGCTGGTTGCGTGATCAGTTGAACGACGCGACCGGTTGTGAGCAGTTGATGCAGTGCGGCCTTGGGGACGCGCAGGAGATCGCCGAGGCGGAGAGCGGGGAGACCTTCGATACCGCCGGTGGCGAAGTAGACCTTGATGAGGTTGTAGGCGTGGGAACGGCCGATCCGGAGCAGGCGCGCAGCCTCCTCGACGGTCAACGTCAGCGGTAGATCTTTCCATTCGTCGAAGTCATCGGGTTCGCTCATTGCAGATACCCCCTCATCAACACACGCCTCGCGAATTCGAATTTCGTGACGGGTCCAGCTCACATACGGGGTCGCCAACCCGGAAACGGGGACAGGAACCTGCCGAATCGGTCAACCAGTTACAGAGGTCTCATTGCCGCGCGCGCAGCAGCCCGGGTCAGAAATTCTTGTGCTGGGCGAGAATCGGCCGGCGCGCGGTCAGGCGGGACGCAGGATTTGAACCGGCAGGTTCGGGGTCGCGGCGAGGCGTCGGTCGCTGGTGAGCAGGGGGGCGTCAATCCGCCGGGCGAGCGAGACGTAGCAGGCGTCGGTGAAGGTGACGTTGTGTCGCATCGTCCACGCCTCGGCGGTGAGGCTGCTCACGGCGGCGCGCCTGAGCCGCCAGTCGATGACGCGATGCATTGTGGCCGCGACCTGCGTGGGCGTCAACGTGGCGTGCAGTTCCCATCGTCGGAGCACGGACATCAGCGTCGAAGAGGCCGTCGGGTATCCACGGCACGGCCTGCCGGGGGAGGAGGTGCTGGAGTTCAGCGCCGATCGAAGTGCGCGCGACGATCTCGACAGCCGCGGAGGCATCGATGACGATCGCGGTGGTCACACGTCGTCGTCGGCGTAGGCGCGGTGCAGTTCATCTGCGGCGTTCACGTTGAGTTCGACGGGTGTCACGGACTCGAGCTCGGCGAGCCACTCGGCGAAGCGAGCAGCGATCTCGTCTTCGGTCAGGCCGTCGTCGACGACGTCCACGACCGGTGGGTTGGGGAGTTGACCTGCTCGACGGGCCATGATCGAATGCTAACGGAGCGCTTTCCGTCAGGCCAGGGACTTCGCCTCGATGCGCATGCTGCGGCTTGCGGCTGAGTCCAACACGCCTCTTACGGCTCCCCAGTTCCTCGACCGTGGATGCGTTGCCCCAGGTGCTCGGCAGCTGCTTTGTCTGCGGATTGGCGGCGGGTGGAGTAGTGGTGGAGCATGACTTGCACGGTGTGGCCTTGGCGGCCGCTGACGGCGGAGGGGTTGAAGCCGGCGTCCATCAGTTCGCTGCTGGTCCATTTGCGCAAGGCCAGGATCGTCGCGTCGAAGCTTCCGTCGGTGAGGCCGTGCTCCTTGCGTAGCTGACGCATCCGGCGTGTCATCAATTCCGGACGGAACGGTGTCGCACAGGTGGGATCGAGGCTGAACACGAATCCGTCGGGTGCGACGGTGGTTCCGCAGAGCGCGGCTCGG
>JAYTFI010000169.1:0-1564 GCA_043734485.1 Acidimicrobiales bacterium
TCAGTCGACGAGGGCCTGATGAACGAGTTGCTTGAGTTGGCTGCGGATCGGGTGGGTGTTGGAGGGGAGCAGTTGGGTCATGAAGACGCAGGTGATGTCCTCGACCGGATCGACCCAGAAGAACGTGCTGGCGGCGCCGCCCCAACCGAACTCGCCGACGGATCCGGGCACCTTGCCCTTGACCGGATCGATGGTCACCGAGCCCAGCAGTCCGAAGCCGACGCCGTCGAACGTCGTTTCGCTGAACAGCGGCCGTCCGTACGCGGTGAGATCGACGTCGCCCGGCAGGTGATTCTGGGTCATGTAGCGAACGGTCCGCGGCGACAGCAGGCGGGTGCCGTCGTCGGCCCGGCCCTCACAGCGCAGCATTTCTGCGAACCGGAGGTAGTCCGCCATCGTCGAGACCAAGCCGCCACCGCCGAGGAACGCCGTTGGTTGGGCGAGCGCGGCAGCACCGGCCGCTGCGAGGGGTATCGCCTTGTTCGTTGCCGGGTTGACGCCGTACAAGGCCGCAAGCCGGTGGGCGTTGGCCGGTGGGACGGAGAAGGCGGTGTCGTCCATGCCGAGCGGCTCGAAGATGCGGGTGCGCAGGAACTCATCCAATGTCTGACCGCTGATGACCTCGACGATGCGCCCGAGCACGTCGATGCCCATCGAGTAGTTCCACTCGGAGCCCGGCTGGAACAACAAAGGCAGCGCCGCGACCCGGTCGCACACGCCGGGGAGGTCGGTGTTCGGGGGGACGCCCCATTCGAAACCGGCGCGGCGGTACAACGCATCGACCGGATGCGAGTACATGAACCCGTACGTCAGCCCGCAGGTGTGGGTGAGCAGGTGCCATATCGCCATCGGGTTCATCAGTGGCTCGAGATCTGGTCGGGTCACCGAACCGCCTCGCCACACCTTCTGGTCGGCGAATTCGGGGAGGAACCGACTGACGGGATCCTTCAATTCGAACGCGCCCTCCTCCCACAACATCATCGCCGCAACGGACGTGATCGGCTTCGTCATCGAGTAGATCCGCCAGATCGTGTCGGGGGCCACGGCCGTCTCGGCCTCGCGGTCGCTCTGGCCGCGGCCCGACGAATGCACGAGCTTGCCGCCTCTCGTCACGGCCAACTGCCAACCTGCGAGGCGACCGTCGGCGACGTAACGTTCGAAATGGTGATCGATGCGCTGGAGCCGAGACGGGTCGAAGCCTGCCTCGTTCGGATCGATGTCGGCATGGAGCAGGTTCATCGCCCCAACTGTACGGCCGGGCGTGTTCGGGCTCACGGCTCAGATCATGTCTCGTCAAGTTGACGGATTCCTACCCGATTCTTACATTTCGCCGAGACACTGCCGGTCGTGACGGATTCCTCGGCGGCACTCTCTCGATCCGGCGACACCGTCGGACGCGGCGCGGAGCGGGGGCTCGTCGCAGGATTGGTGGTGCTGTCTGGCATTCTCAACGGCTGGGGCCTCGCCGCGATGGGCTGGGGCAACGCCTACTACTCGGCCGCCGTTCGCAGTATGGGCTCGAGCTGGCACAACTTCCTGTACGCCAGCTTCGACTCGGGCGGAT
>JAYTFI010000170.1:0-3033 GCA_043734485.1 Acidimicrobiales bacterium
TTGGCATGCGCGGCCCGCAGGACAGAGGCCCGGAACGCCTGCGGTGTCTGTACGGCGACCAGCTCAGAACGATCCAGCGTCTCGACGACGTCGGACCCGAGAACCCGCTTCACCGTGTCGACCACAGCAATAGCGGTCACCGCCCCATCGGCTCCGGCCCGGACGGCCGCGATGACGGCCGCGAACAACGACGGCCCGGCGAGGGGACGGGCCGCGTCGTGTACGACCACGATCGCCGCATCGTCGGGGACGAGGGCGAGCCCGGCGCGCACCGACGCCGCCCGTGTCGCACCGCCAGCCGTGGTCCGAACGCAGGAGAGCATGGGCAGAAGCGGAACAGGCGAACCGGTTACGACGACGATCCCGTCGGCGTGGACGGCAGCGGCCTCGACAGAGCGGTCCAGCGCAGTGCGTCCGGCGATGAGCGAGGAGAGCTTCGGACCCCCGAAGCGCGACCCCGAACCGGCAGCCACGACAATGACCCACACCGGACCAACCGTCGCCCCACCTGCCCCCAGGGCCTTCCAGCGATGATCGGTCATAGCGCTTCCCGGAGCGGGACGCAGCGCCTCAGACGAGGGCTTCGTTCAGCTTCTTCTCGGCTTCTTCTTCGTCGACGCCGATGGCGAAAGTCAGCTCACTGACGAGGATCTGACGGGCCTTGACGAGCATCCGCTTCTCGCCGGCCGAAAGACCCTTGTCCTTGTCGCGGATGGAGAGGTTCCGCACGACTTCGGCGACCTGGTAGATGTCGCCCGACTTCAGCTTCTCGACGTGGTTCTTGAAGCGGCGCGACCAGTTCGTCGGCATGCGCGCTTCCTTCTTGCGGAGCACAGCGAAGACCTCTTCGACTTCCTCATCGTTGATGACCTCGCGCAAGCCCACCTTCTCGGCATTCTCCGAAGGGACGGACAGGGTGAGATCGCCGTACGCGATGCGAAGGACCAGGTACTCCTTCTCTTCGCCGTTGATGATGCGCGGCTCTCGCTTCTCTATGACGGCTGCGCCGTGGTGGGGGTAGACGACCTTGTCACCGACATCGAACGGCATGGTGCTCCTCGAGCAGGTAGAAACAGCGAAGGGAGAGTCTACCAACGGTCGGGCTGTTCCCGGTCCCAAACGGTGCTGGGCATGCGCCGAGCGACATTCGTCACAAGCCGTCTCCCGGCGATACGCTGACCGAAATGGTCACCAGTGCGTTCCTGCGCAGCATCGAATTCTTCGACGGCTTCGACGATGAGGCGCTCGTAACGCTTGCGGAGCACTGCACCACGGCCACGTTCCACCGCGGCGACGCGCTCTTCGCCGAGGGCGATCCCGCCTCCGAGCTGTACGTCGTGATGAGCGGACGCATCGCCATCGCCAACCGATCTGCCGACGGCCGGGAGTCCGTACTCGCCCTCATGGGACCGTCCGACCTGTTCGGCGAGATGGCCCTCTTCGACGACCAGGGCCGCGTCGCCGCGGGCCGGGCCCTCGAGACCAGCGAGGTGGCCGTGGTGCCGTACATACTGCTGCGCTCGTCGTTCGAGTCCGATGCGAAAGCCCTCTGGAGCGTCGTGCGGCTCCTGTCGCGACGTCTGAAAGAGGCCAACGAAGCGCTCGCCGACTCCGTGTTCCTCGATGTCACCGGACGCACCGCCAAACGGCTGCTGGACATGGCCGGTGACGGTGAGGAGTTCCAGCTCCCGATCACACAGGAGGAGCTGGCCGGCATGATCGGCGCCTCGCGCGAGCGGGTGAACAAGGCCATCGCCGCATTCATCCGCCTCGGCTGGCTCGAGCAGCGCGACCGCACGTACCGGATCGTCGATCGCCGTCGGATGACGCTGCGGGCGTCGTAGCGAGTCATACGCGCGCCGGTCCAGGAATCGAAGACGCTGGAGCGCTCAGCGCCGCCGGGCCTCCGTGACCACGGTCTCCACCACCCGAGTGATCCCCTCGCGGATTGCTCGCGCCCGCACATCGCCCACGCCTTCGACCCGTGTGAGGTTCTGCACGGTGGCATCGAGGAGAGCGGGTAGGCCGCCGAAGTGGTCGACCACATGCTCGGTCACGCCGTCGCCGAGCCGCGGCACCCGGGCCAACAGGCGGTAGCCCTTCGGCTTCAAGTGGACATGGAGCGGTGAGAGGCCATGCGTCGGCATCGACCCGTCGATCAGTCCGACAGTACGCGCCACGGTCTGGAGGTCGAGCAGGTCGCGAGAGGACAGCCGGGCGAACGCCGTCGCGCCGGCGTCCTTGTTGACCGCCAACCCCGGCAGATAGTCACGCAACAGCAGCATTCGCTCGCGGTCGAGCCCGGCCAGCAGCTCGTCGAGCTGGAGCTGGATGAGGCGACCCTCACTACCCAGCTCGACGACGAAGTCGCTGACCTCCTGCCCGAGCCGACTGACCATCTCCGCCCGTTGCAATGCCATAGCCACGTCACGCACCGTCGCGCCGTTGTCGACCTCGTGGACGAAAAGCTCGCCGAGGACCGTGTCGAAGCGGCTGCGGTAGCGCTCGAGGGTGGCCAGCGCCTGCGTTGCCCGGGCGACAGCCTGGCCGAGCGACTCGAGCTGGCGCTTCTCCTCACCTCGGTAGACAGAGATGATCGACATCTCCTCGGAGATCGAGATGACCGGCACGTCGACCGACCTCGCGACCCGTTCCGCGGTCCGATGGCGAGTTCCGGTCTCGCTCGTGGGCACGCCAGCGTCGGGGAGGAGGTGGACGTTGGCCCGGGCAATGCGGCTGGCGTCGGAGGCGAGGATGATGGCGCCGTCCATCTTCGCCAGCTCGCCGAGGCGCTGCGGTGAATACTCGGCATCGAGAAGGAACCCGCCGCTGCAGATGGCGAGCACGTCCGGACCGTCGCCGACGATGACAAGCGCGCCCATGTTGGCAAGAAGGATGCGGTCGAGCCCTTCGCGCAGCGGATGCCCCGGCGCGACGAGCGCGAGGGCGCGGTGCAGGTTGGACTTGTGACGGGCGGCCATTCGATGGATGCTACCGGTGGTGACTTAATAGGCGCGCATATTGTTGATGAAA
>JAYTFI010000171.1:0-5917 GCA_043734485.1 Acidimicrobiales bacterium
CATCGAACGGACGGCCTCGACGAGGTCCTCCGCGGCAAACGGCTTGGCCAGGAACCCGACACGCTCATCGGCAGAAGGCAACACGTCGTCAGTCGGATATCGCATCGCGCCCGTTCAGGGCGAGGTTGAGGAGGATCTGGTGGGATCTGTCCCGGATCGGCCATGACCATGCCGAGGTTCGGATCGATCGCCACCTCCACGACGATGTCTTCGCCGATCACCCGCTCGACGAGCTCCGCCACTTCCCGAGCCAGCGAACCGAGATCAACTGCGTCGGTCCGCAGTTCCTGACGACGGGCCGACGCAAGGAGCTGGCGGGTGAGTGATGCGGCCCGCGTCGCGGCGGCCACGATCTGACGGGCCTCTTCCGAACCGGTCTCGTCATAGAGCAGGTCGGCATAGCCCAGGATCGCGGTGAGCAGGTATTTCGCTCAGAGTGAACACAAACAGGCCGACTATTTCCCCGGATGATGGTGGGACGGTTGCAGTTGTCAGACGACGAGCTGAGAGCCGCCGTCGACGGGAACGATCGCGCCCGTCATGTAGGGCGACACGGCCACGGACAGGATAGCGTGGGCGATGTCGACCGCGAGGCCCGAACGCCGAAGCGGTGCGAGCTTCGCCATGGTCGCGTGCTGCACGTCCCAGTCGGCCGTCCACGGGGTGGCGATGAGGCCGGGCGCCACGGCGTTGATGCGCACCTCGGGGCCGACCTGCTTGGCCATCAGCCCGGTGAGGTGGTTGAGGGCAGCCTTCGACACGGCGTAGGGGATCGAGGAGCCGGCCTGCCGGATGCCCGCCAACGACGTCACGTTCACGACCGAACCACTGCCCGACGCCCGCAGCGCCGGCAGGCACGCCATCGTCGTGAGCCAGGTGCCGATGACGTTGGTGTCGAGGATACGGTGCCACACATCGAGCCCCACCGCCTCAAGGTCAGCGTGGGGGATCACGACGGTGGTACCGGCGTTGTTGACGAGCACGTCGATCCCGCCGAACGCGTCAATCGCGGCCTTCGCGATCGCCGCCGCACCGGCCTCGTCGGCGATGCTCGCCTGGACGTACACCGCGTTCCCGAGCGACTCCGCGAGCCGCGTGCCCGCCTCGACCGAAGACGACGAGTTGACCACTACCTTTGCGCCGCTGGCCGACGCCATCCGCGCTGTTGCCTCGCCGATGCCGCTGGACGAGCCGGTGACGATCACCACCTTTCCTTCGAGCCCTGCGATGCGTGTGTGGTCGTCGATTCCGGATCCGGTCATGGCGATGATCTAGCGCGAACGACGGCGAGTCGGCGAACTGCGGCGGCGAACCCCTCGGTGCTGCTCGGATCGCGCCCGCCCTCGGCGAACCCCGTTCCGGTTCGGTCGCATGGCCAACAACACCAGCGTGACCGTCCCGACCGCGCCCATCATCAGTAGGGCGAAGCCGAAGGCGACCAGCGCAGGTGCTCCCGAAGCAAACCCGAATCCAGCGAGCGGGGCGCCGCCGGCGAGCGACAGCGCAACCACGAGCCGGCCCACCGCGACTGCCGCGGACCCTTCTCGGCGGCCGCCCGCCGGCGGCGGCTCGGCCCGGAATGCGGCCTGCGTGGTGCCGCCTCCGCCGGCCGCGAAGCCCTGGGCGTCGCGCGGTGATCCTGTGCCGGCGCCGAGGTCGCGGCTGCGGTCGTAGCGGCTTCGGGTCGCCGGATCACGCAGCACCGCCCAGGCCGCATTCAGCTCGGCCATCTGCGCATCCGCTTCGCCGGATGCGCCGACGAGGTCGGGATGCAGCTCACGGGCGCGGGCCCGGTAGGCACGGCGGATGTCCTCGGGCCGCGCCGAGGGGGAGACACGGAGCAGCGCGTAGTGGTCCGAGGCGTCAGCGGGCATGGCGAGCATGGACGCTACGGGGCGCGGCCCACCATCGTCGGCCGGACATGCGCGGCGGAGTCCGTTCGCCGTGTCCGTTCACCAAGCCCGCCCATTTCGGGCAAGGATGTGGGGGTGCAGGTCCACACGCGCACGAACGCCCCACGGCCGGTGCGCGGGACGAGGTGGGGCTTCCCCGATCCGCTCACGCATTGCGACGATGACGGCCTGCTCGCGGTGGGCGCCGATCTCGAACCCGAGACGCTCGTTGCCGCCTACCGCGCCGGCATCTTCCCGTGGCCGCACGACCGCTCGCCGCTCCCCTGGTTCTCCCCCGACCCCCGAGGTGTGATCCCCCTCGAGCACATCCGTGTGTCGAAGACTCTGCGCCAGACGATGCGACGATCGGGCTGGGACACCACGGTCGACGCGGCCTTCCCGCAGGTGATGGAGTGCTGCGCGAAGCGGGGGAACGGCGACGGAACCTGGATCACGAAGCCGATGCGAGCCGCCTACCACCGCCTCTACGCACTCGGCTGGGCCCACAGCGTGGAGGTGTGGAGTGGCGACGAGCTCGTCGGCGGGCTCTATGGCGTACTGCTCGGCGGCGTCTTCACCGGCGAGTCGATGTTCCACCGGCGCACCGACGCATCGAAGGTCGCGCTCGTCGACCTCATCGACCGGCTGGAAGAGGCGAAGGGGGCGCTGGTCGACGTGCAGCTCGTGACCGACCACCTCGCATCGCTGGGCGCGATCCCCATCGGGCGGGCGCTGTTCCTCGAGCTGCTGCACGAACTGCGCGACGACGACATCCGTCTTGCCAGTGACCGCTTGCCTGTGTCTCGGCTCGCTGAGCGGTCGGCGCTACGGCGCTACGGCGCTACGGCGCTGAGCTGAACCGTCCCGTCAAAGCGCGTTCTGTCAGCCGAAGAGGGTGCCGCCGATCGGAACGGCACTGTCGCGTTCGATGCTGAACGGCACGGGAGCGCCGACCACAGGCTCGAGTCCGACGATCCGACGGAGTGACTGCGACTGCGCGGCCTGCACTGCGAGCACGTCGACACGGTCGTTCATCTTGTTCCCGCTGTGACCCTTGACCCAACGGAACGATATGCGCGCTTGGTTCTCGAGATACAGATCGACGAGCGGCTTCCAGAGGTCCTGATTCGCGACGGGCTGCTTCTGGCTGTTCTTCCACCCCCGCTTGATCCAGCCCGCCCACCAGCGGTCGCGGAAGCAGTTGACGACATAGGTCGAGTCACTCACGACGGTCACGTCGTCGAAGTGCGGAAGGAGCGTGCCCAACGCGTCGAGCACCGCCCACACTTCCATGCGCTGGTTCGTCGACCGGCGTTCCGACCCGCACCCGTATGGGCCGTCATCGACCGCCCAACCCCACCCTCCCGGGCCGGGGTTCCCCGAACAGGCACCGTCCGTGTACACAGTCGCTTCCACCGGGTCAGCCTCGCATGCCGCACCGTCCGCGAGCGCGACCGTCTCGAGCTCATGACCCGACGAGAGGCAATTTGACCTGCACCCGGGCGCCCCGTCCGCCCGGGCCCGTATCAGCAGCGATCCGTTCGCCTCCGACGCGATGCGCCGGACGAAGTCCAGCCCGAGCCCGGTCGAACCCCGCCCACTCGCGCCGCGCACGGGATCGAAGCCTTCGGCGAAACCTGCTCCTTCATCGTCGACGATCAGCTGCACCCGACCGCCGACACTGCGGATCGTGACCGTGAACCCCGACCCTTCGGGTGTATGGGAGAACACGTTGTCCATCAACGCATCGAGCATCGCCGCGAGATCGGAGGCAACGACGGCGACCGGAAGCGGCTCGTCACGCGAAGCTCACCAGAGTGCGGGTCATCGCGGTCCGCACCCGGATGTCGTCTTCGACGATCAGGAGCGAGGCCATCCGGGCACGCTACCGGCATCGTTCCGTCCGGTGACTCTGAAGGCTTGGTCAAGCCGCTGCCAAGGCTGGAAAAAGAACGACCGTCCGTCCGCCGTAGGCAAAGGGTGCCGGATGAGTCACAATTAGGGGGTGCCTTGCGGCACATGGCGATGCTGGATCAGTTCCGGCCTTCGCTCCACCCAACTCCCTGATCCGCCACCCCGGTTCAGGCCCCTCAGGAGGTTCCATGCGTTCACGCTCGCTCTTTGTTGCCGCAGTCGCGGCTGCGACCGCCGCTGCGCTCTTCATCCCACTGTCCAACCCGCTCTCCAACGCGGCCAGCGCGGCAACGAAGACCACGAAGAAGAAGGCGGTCGCGACGAAGGCTCCGGTCACCAAGGCTGCTCCAGCCGCCACCGCTGCTCCCACCGCTACGGCCGCACCGGCCGCTGCTTCCGGTGGTGGTGCCACGCTCGAAGCGATCAAGAAGAA
This sequence comes from Acidimicrobiales bacterium, assembly GCA_043734485.1. GTDB lineage: Bacteria > Actinomycetota > Acidimicrobiia > Acidimicrobiales > JANYDT01 > JAYUDQ01. Next base: position 4,240 of record JAYTFI010000171.1, read on the forward strand.
GGGGAAGATCGTGATCGGCGTCAAGCAGAACGTGCCGCTGATCGGTCTCAAGAACCCCGTCACCGGCGACCTTCAGGGCTTCGACATCGAAATCGCCAAGATCGTGGCAAAGGCCATTTTCGGCACCGACAAGGGCACGATCCAGTACGAGGACGCCTCGGTGTCTGCCAACCGGATCCCCTTCATCACCGACGGCAAGGTTGACATCACCATCGCCACGTTCTCTATCACCGCGGCTCGCAAAGGCCAGATCGACATGGCCGGCCCCTACTACGTCGCCGGTCAGGACATCCTCCTCTACAAGGTCGAGGCCGCCAACATCAAGACAGTCGACGACCTCAACGGCCGCAAGGTCTGCGCCCAGTCGGCGTCCACGTCGCTCGACCTCCTGAAGACAAAGGTCCCGAAGGCGACGTTCCTCGAGCTGCCCGGCGTCAACGAATGCGTCGAAGCACTGAAGGATGGCCGCGTCGACGCGGTCTCTACCGACGACACCCTGCTCGCTGGCTACGCCGAGAAGTTCCCGGCCTTCGCCCTCGTCGGCAAGCCGTTCAGCACCGAGAACTACGGCATCGGCCTGAAGAAGGGGGACACCGCGTTCCGCAACTACCTCAACGACGTCATCGAGGCGTCCTACAAGGACGGCTCGTGGAAGAAAGCGGTCGAGTCGACGATCGGCAAGGGCGGCATCGCGACGCCGACCCCTCCAAAGGTCGACCGCTACTAGACCCCCCAGGCTGACGACGGTGGGCGGAGCCGTCCCGCCCACCGTTGCCAGCCCCATCCCTCCGTCGACGAACCTCGGGAGTCCCTTGTCTTCATGAAGACCGTCCTCGATCACTTTCCGGAACTCTGGCATGGGCTTGTCAAGACGCTCGGCCTCACGCTCTTCGGCTTCCTCATCGGCACCATCGTCGGTGCCTTCATCGCGATCTGCCGCGTCTCCCCGATCAAGCCGTTGCGGACGTTCGGCGCGGTCTACGTCGGGCTCATGGTCAACTCACCGCTGCTGTTCCTGATGGTCGTCGCGTTCTACGGCGTACCGAAGCTCGGCATGCTCATCAACGGCTACCGAACGGCGGTTGTGGTGATCGGGCTCTATGTCGGTGGGTACGTCGCCGAGGCGCTGCGGGCCGGCATCAACACCGTGCCGAACGGCCAGGCCGAGGCGGCTCGTTCGATCGGCCTCACGTTCGCGCAGACGCTGCGCCACATCGTGCTCCCCCAAGCCGTTCGTTCCTCGCTCGGGCCCATGGGCGTCCTCCTCAATGCGACGTACCGCAACGTCGCCGTGGCTGGTGCCATCGGTGTGATCGAGTTCGTGAAGGCCGGACGTGACATCTCCGAACAGACGGCACAAGCAGTGCCGTTCTTCCTTGCACAGTTCGTGGTGTTCGCCGTACTGGGCCTCAGCACCAGCTACGGCGCGCAATGGCTCGATCACCGGTTTGCCGTGAAGCGATGATCGAACGCACACGCGAGACGCAACGCGGGAACCAGCACAGTGCCGTGAAGCGATGAGCGGGTTCACGGGTTGGTTGCTGAACGTCGAATCGTCCGAGCCTGGCGAGCTGCGCCTGGTCGAGGACCTCGGTCCGAAGGGTCGACGCCGAGCACTCATCGGCACCGCGGTGATAAGCGCGCTTTTCATCATCGCAGCAGCATGGGTGATCCGGCG
>JAYTFI010000172.1:0-1807 GCA_043734485.1 Acidimicrobiales bacterium
TAAATGTCCGCGGCGGCCCTCGGGCGGGGCCGAAACGTAAGCCTCACTGGATGGCGCCGGTACCCGGCCCGCAAGGCGGAGGCCGGACCGACGTCGCAGCTATTTAGGCTGCGAGCGCAACGTTGTCGTTGGCGTTTGTTGTTGGTTCCGACTCTTTAACGTGGATCCGGAGACCACGGCTCGCTTCCCCCACGTTGACCACCAAAGTCGAAACCTGGCACCCCCGTAGGTATTGCGGGGCGAAGTATAGGCCACCCCTCGCACTCAGCGTTTCCGCTTCTTCGACGCGACGACCCGGCCGAAGCGCTGATGGCTGGCGTGTTCGAGCGCCATGCGGCGGATCGCGTCGCCAGCCACCTCGAAGGCGACGGTGCCGACCACGCTGAACTCCACCTGGTCGCTGCGGGAGGCGGCGGCGGGGATGAAGGCGATCTCCGCCTTGGCGTCCGACATGATCCTCGGCACCATCTTGTCGAAAATGGCGCTGTCGGTCACCCCTTGAGGGGGACCCCATCCGAACTCGGTGAGGACGACGAGCGCATCGGCGAGCATGGCCCGGACCGCGGCGTCGTGGCGGACGGCGAGGTGGTGACGGCGCACGAAGCGGTCGACCTCGGCGAAGGCCAAGTCGTACAGCTCGCCGTTGCGCGAGCGGCCGGGGACCATGGCGTCCTGTGCGGTCCCGAAGGCATCGTGCAACGAGAGCGAATCGTCACCGACGGCATCGAGCACTTGGCGGACCTCGGCGATGGTCATGCGCCCCACCTCGACCAGCGCCCGAACGAGCTTCACCCGCCGCACATGTGCGTCGTCATAGTCAGCCTGGTTGACAGCGGTCGGGGCGCCTGCCGGGAGCAGACCTTCGCGGAGGTAGTACTTCACCGTTGCGACTGGGGCACCTGTCCGCTGGCTCAGCTCTGCGATCTTCATGCTTGACATCGTAGATGGATAGTGCGAGTCTCCATAATAGATATTTCCACTATCCATTAGGAGAAATCAGTGCGCAAGGTGCAGCCAGGTCGCTTCACGGCATCGCTCGACGGCGACTTCGTCGTGTTCATCATCGGCATGCGGTTCAACAAGCTCTGGAAGCCGCACAAGTGGTTGCCGGTCTTCGTGGCCATGCCGAAGATGCTGGCCGAGTTGGCCCGCCATCCGGAGAAGGGGATGCTCGGCGCACGGACGATGTTCTCGGGCCGCACCATCACTCTCATCCAGTACTGGCGCAGCTTCGATCAGCTCGAACAGTTCGCCCGGGACAAGGATGATCCGCACCTCGAAGCGTGGCGGACGTTCAACCGGCGCGTCGGCACCAGCGGCGATGTCGGCATCTTCCATGAAACGTTCAAAGTCGCGGCCGGCCAGTACGAGAGCATCTACGCCAACATGCCGCCGATCGGCTTGGCCGCGGCCGGTTCGTTGGTGGCGGTCGGAGGGAGGAACGAAACGGCGCGGGAACGGATCGGCGCGAAGGCGGCCTGAGTCCTGGCGGGCGACGGACTCCCAGCCGACTGGCATGGCAACCTCGTGGTGTGCCACCCGCCAAGATACCGAGCGTCCGGAACCCTGCAAGCGCAGCAGCGAACGCACCGACCGAGCGCTTCGACGCGGCCTACTACCGCGAGTTCTACGGCCGCTCCCCAGTGCAGTCGCCGGCGCGGATCGGCAGCCTCGCTCAGGGCGTGCTCGGGATGGCCGCCTGGTGGGGCATCCCCGTTCGCTCGGTGCTCGATGTCGGTGCCGGGCCGGGCTACTGGGGGCGCTGGCTCGGCGCACACCGCCCCGACGTCCGCTACCGATCCGTCGA
>JAYTFI010000173.1:0-3125 GCA_043734485.1 Acidimicrobiales bacterium
GAGGGCGGACGAAGGTCGGCGTGCGATCCGCTTTCGGTGCTCGTGCTGAGCGTCGCTCGAGTTGGCGAACCCAGAGGTATCGACCGGCAATGGCGCTTACAGGTATGGCCTGACTGGCGGTGAAGACACATTCTGCGCACATGGATATCGCTCCGTTCGTTGGTCGCTCCGTACAGTTTGGCCTGCCGAGGTTCCAGGGTCGCGATCCGGCGGACGGGCAGGACCGCTCCGATGAGGGCGACGCTGTCGAACGTATCAGCGTCGCGAATCGACTTCGGACGGTGTGTCGGGGCGGACGATCTCGACGCGGTGACCGGAGCTACGACAGCGCGTCGTGTCCACCGTGGTAGGCATCCCGGGACGGGTACGGCGTTGCTCATCGGACGCGTTGCCGGTGTCGGATCGACAGGGATTAACAGCGGGTCGACTTTCGCACTTCTTGATGGCCTGAGGGTCTCGGTCGACATCGCTCCTGATGATGCCGGCGGCTCTGCTCGAATCCACCACGTCAGTCCGAGGAGAACGCCTCCCGACCCCGCCCGGGCTCGCCGCCGCCGTCCACCGCTTCAAACGCCTCGACATCGAGTGGCAGGGCCGCACCGAAACCCGCCTCGTCTGGTCCCGCACGTGCTCTGGCTCAGCTACCTCGACACCAGCGGGCCCACCCCAACGTTCACCACCCAACCCTGTACACCACCAAACACGCACCATCATTCCCCGAGACGCCCTCGACTGAACGCAAAGCCCTATGGCGAGACCGAACAAACCCGACATCCCCAACCGCCAACTCAACCCCGAAATGACAACCGTGTTACCCGAAGCCCTCGCCACAACCGCATAACCGCCAAGACAACCTCAGAACCCCAACGACAAAGTGCGAAAGTCGACAGCGGGCTGCGGAGTCGCAAAGGGATCTACTCCCCCCGAAGTTGGTCGAGCACGCGACGATCTCGTTTCGTCGGCCGGCCGCTTCCTCGGTCCCTTGTCGGCACACCGAGAACCTGGTCGCGTTCCGGTGGTGGCGGACTCCGGTCAATCATGCAGTCGGCCGCTATCGCAGCGCCGACCCGCGTCTCGATGACCCGGACCACTTCGACGACTCGGTGCCACTGACCGACACGGGCTTCCACCTGGTCACCGACGTGCACCTTCGCCGCCGGCTTGACGGTTGCGCCATTCACCGTCACATGACCGCTCTCGCAAGCCGCCGCGGCCTGCGAGCGGGTCTTGTACAGGCGCACCGCCCATGTCCATCGATCGACCCGGGTGGACTCAAGCACACACTTCTTCTAGCCCGTTCAGCCAGTCACACGCCCGTCGCGAAGAATCAGCCGGTCACACGCGCTTCGCGAAGAAGATGATGGCTAGGACGATGAGGACGGTTACGAGGATTCCGCTTCCGATGTACATGGTGGTCTCGTTTCTTGAGGGTTGGCGGGATTGAGGGTGGGCGATGCTGGCGGCCGAGCTAGAAATCGACCCGGCAAGGTCCTGCCCGAAAAGATGCGTCTGCAAACGCTTCCCAATTCTCGGCGGGTTTCGTCTCGATCCGCCGCGCTCATCGTTCCAGTGCGCCGCAAAGACCGAAACGGTCGAAGGCCTGGGTTGTGCAGACCACGACTCCCGACCGGCCGGGCCCGGGGTGCGCCCGCCGCCCTGCATCAGTCCTTGCCTCAGCCGCGATTCCCCTCACCAGGGAGGATTTGCTTCCCCGCTCGGCGGGTAGGTGCTGGCGCATGCGCACAGGTTCGCCGAATAGCCCAGGGCACGCCCAGAGGTTCGTGAGACGGCTGAGTCGATGAGCATCATCCTGGGCGAACCCCGCGACAGCCCGGGCGATGAGGTCCATTCGTCGCCATGGCGCGCTGTCCCGTGGCGGACGATCATCGCCTCGGTACTCGTGGTCGGAACCCTCTACGGTGCGGTGCTCGCCATCTTGGCAGCCCGCCGAATCCTCGTTTGGGTGCTCATCGCCGGCTTCCTGGCCATCGTGCTCGCACCGACCGTCCGACGTGTCGAATCGCACGTCGGCGGACATCGTGCGCTGGCCACAGCCCTTGTCATGTTCGCCTCCGCGTTGACGGTCGTGGGCATGATTGCAGTGTTCGTATTGCCGATCCGGAGCCAGATCGTGCAAGTAGCCAGCGATCTACCGGGCACGATCGACGAAGCGGCCAACGGGACTGGGCCGATTGGTCACATCGTCACGAGGCTCAGCCTCGACGAGACCGTGCACGATCACCAGGACGAGCTGAAGCGGTGGGCGCAGGACGTCAGCAACTCGAGAGTCAGCATCGCACGCAGCGTGCTTGAAGGTGTTTTGGCATTCTTCACGATTTTTGTGACCGCCTTCCTCCTGCTCACCCAGTCGTCGGCGATCGGCGCCGCGCTGCTGCCACTGATCCCGCATCGACGTCGACCCGCAGCGAAGCGGGTATCGGTCGACTCCGCGTCGGCCATGAGCGGCTACATGATCGGCAACTTCTTGATCAGCCTGGTTGCCGGCTCCGCGGCCTTCGTCTGTCTGTTGGCCTTGGGCGTGCCGAACCCTGCCGTGTTCGCGCTTTGGGTTGGCTTCGCCGACCTGATCCCGTTGGTCGGGGCCACGCTCGGCGCGGCCGTCGCCGTGCTCGCCGCGTTCCTCCATTCGTCGACGGCAGGCATCGTCGCCCTGGTGTTCTTCATCGTGTATCAGCAGTTCGAGAACAGCGTCTTACAGACCGCCGTGATGTCGCGCACCGTAAAGGTCAATCCGCTCGTGGTGTTGCTCAGCGTGCTGGTCGGTGTCGAGCTGTTCGGGCTGGCCGGCGCCCTACTCGCCATCCCTGTCGCCGGTTCGGTTCAGGTTGCGATCCGAGAGATCTGGCAGGAGACGCGACGCGACCGGCTCGTACTGCCCGAGCCGGAACTGACGGCTGCCTCTGGTGGGTGACTACGAGTTGACCGTGCGGTCGCGTAACTCTCGCTTGAGGAACTTCCCGGCCGCGTTGCGCGGGAGCGGTTCGTCGCTCAGCACGATGTGCGTAGGGATCTTGTAGGACGCGAGCTTCGTCGAGAGGTAGGTACGCAGATCATCTTCGGTCAGCGTCGAGCCGGGCTGAAGCAGCACCGTCGCTGCGACCTCC
>JAYTFI010000174.1:0-3640 GCA_043734485.1 Acidimicrobiales bacterium
CGGTTCCAGGTTCTGACCACCGAGCCCTGCCGTCTTGGCCGGCGGTCCGCTGAGGAACTGCGCGACGACTGCCTTGTGAGCGGCGTCGATCGCGTCACTTGCGGCCGCGACCGACAGCGTCGTGTCCGCGGCGGCCGGCTCGGTCCCGGCGCCGGCGCCGCTGCCCGCAGGTGCTGTTCCGGTCACCGTGAACGTCCCCGACATGCCCGCTTCGCGATGACCCGCGATCGAGCAATACCATGTGTACGTACCGGCTTCGACGTTGCCGAGCGACAGCAGCACCTTCTGCCCGACCGGGATCGTCGTCGTCTTCGCCAGCCCGTCGATCACCAGGTTGTGCGGCGACGGACCCTTGTTCGTGACTTCCAGCAGCGCCGGCCCGGCTGCGAATGTCGAGACGGAACTCGAGATCTTGAAGTCCGACAGCACGATCGACGCAACCACCTTTGCCTTCGGTGCGTCGGCGACGGCAACCGATCCGCCGCTCCGTGACGCGAGACCCATCGCCACGATGCCGAACACGACTGCTATCCCCGCGAGGACGACCCCGAGGACGGCGAGGCCGGCGTTCGACTCGCTGTCCTTGCGACCATCGGCACCGCGCTGGCTCGGGATCAGTGCCTCCTGCGCAACGGTCATGCCCTGACCGTGTCTCGAACGAATGACAGCGTTTCATGTGTGTCCATACCTTGTGTGTCCATACCTTCGACTCTTGCGGATAGCGCCCGCCGGGTTGGAGGGTCGAAGGTCCCGAAGCTCGGCTCAAAGGTCCCTCGTCCGCCGCGAGCAGATGCTCGCACCCCGCGCGTGGCACGCTTCAGGGGAACCGACGTCGGCGTCGGTCCCGAGAAGCTCCGGATCTTGTCGCCGCACCACTGAACACAGCCAACGAGAACAACCAACGAACCAAGAGGTCTGCCATGCCTGGATCCGTGATCGTCGCCGGTGCCCGTACCCCGATCGGCAAAATGCAGGGCGCGTTCTCGTCGATGTCCGCGATGGACCTCGGCGGCGTCGCCATACGCGCTGCGCTCGAGCGCGCCGGTGTCCCTCCGGAAGCAGTCGACTACGTGATCATGGGCCAGGTACTTCTTGCCGGGGCCGGCCAGCTGCCAGCGCGGCAGGCCGCGGTCATCGCCGGCATCCCGCTCACCGTGCCCGCGACGATCGTCAACAAAGTGTGCCTGTCGGGGCTCAACTCGATCATCCAGGCCGACCAGATGATCGCCACCGGGCAGGCCGACGTCGTCGTCGCGGGCGGCATGGAGTCCATGACGAACGCGCCGTACCTCCTCCCTGACGCCCGAGGCGGCATGCGCCTCGGCGACAAGCAGGTCATCGACTCCCTCATGTATGACGGCCTCACGTGCGCGCTCGAACACATCGGCATGGGCCTGTCCACCGAACGCTACGGCCGTGCCGCCGGAATGGCCCGAGAACCGCAGGATGCGTTCTCGGCCCAGTCGCACGAACGCGCCGCGAACGCCATCAAGGACGGACGCTTCGCCGACGAGATCGTCGCTGTCCCGGTCCCCCAGCGCAAGGGCGACCCGCTGATGGTCGACACGGACGAAGGGGTCCGACCTGGAACGACGATCGAATCCCTGGCCGCGCTACGAGCGAGCTTCGAGGCGGGCGGCACGGTCACCGCCGGCAATGCGTCACAGATCTCCGACGGCGCCTCCGCGCTGATCGTCATGTCCAAGGTTAAGGCCGCCGAACTCGGCTGCACACCGCTCGGCGAGATCGTCTCCTATGCCATGGTCGCCGGGCCCGATCCGTCGCTGCTCCACCAGCCGTCGCGGGCCATCAACCGTGCCCTCGCCCTCGCCAAGAGCGAGATGACCACGGCCGACCTCGACCTGTTCGAGATCAACGAGGCCTTCGCTTCCGTCGCCCTCGCCTCCATGGCCGACCTCGGCATCACCGACGAGATCGTCAACGTCAACGGTGGTGCGATCGCCCTCGGTCACCCGATCGGCGCGTCGGGGAACCGACTCGTGCTCACCCTGCTCCACGAACTGCGGCGGCGCGGCGGCGGACAGGGCGCGGCGGCACTGTGCGGCGGCGGTGGACAGGGCGACGCGATGATCGTGCGCGTCTGACCACACGCCCTCAGCCGGTGAGCTGCAAATCGGCTGTCCGCAGTCGCCCGGCCAGCCCGATGAGGAGCTTGCGGGCCAGCGCCGGTGCCCCGGTGATCAGCTCGGCGAACTCCCGCTGACTGCTCACCTCGACGACGAGGTCGGTCTGGGCGACGACCGTCGCCGTGCGCAGGCCGTTGTCGAGGAGCGCGATCTCGCCGAAGAATTCGCCCGGCCCGAGCACGGCGATCTGCTTTCCACCGATCGTCACCTCGGCCTTGCCGGCAGTGATGACGAACAGCTCCCGTCCGATCTGGCCCTCGGTGGCGAGCACGTCACCGGCCGAGGCGCGATGCCCGGTCATGCGGGCTGCGATGAGGGCGAGCTCGTCGTTGGTGCAGGCCGAGAAAAGGGTGATCTGCCGCAGTCGTTCGATGGTTTCGTTCCTGTGCTTCATGGTGTCTCCTTGGTCGGTTTGGTCGGTTTGGTCGGTCGTTGGTCGGTTGGATGGGGTCGCGTGAGGGTTCAGCCGGAGATCCGCTGGAGTCTCGAAAGTCCTCGGTCAGTGATGCAGCGAGCGGTCGGCCTCGCGCAGGCGCCGAGCCAGACCGACAGCGACGACCCGCCAGATGGCCGGCGACTTGCTCATCAGCTCGTCGAAGCTCCGGATCGACAGCACCCCGAGCTCCATGGGGGTCGTGGCGACGATCGTGGCCGAACGCGGTCCATGATCGAGCAGCGCCATCTCGCCGATCACGTCGCCGGGCTCGACGGCACTGACACACGTGCCGCTGACCTCGACCGAGGCGCGGCCGACCATCACGAGAAGCATCTCGGAACCGAAGGCACCCTGGCGGGTGAGCATTTCTCCGGGTTCGACGCATCGACGCTCGACCTTTGCCGTGATGGTGCGCAGCTCGCTACGTGTCAACTTCGAGAACGACGGCGTGTCGGCGAGCATCGCACCGACGACATTGCGGTTGAACATGGGCGTTCTCCTCGATCATTCGTGGGGTGATTCGGCGTCGATTCGGCGGGGGTTTGACGGCTGGTTCGACATGTGCGGCACCGCTTCTGTGAGGATGCGTACCGTCCCGATCAGTGTCCCGGCCCACAGAACAGGCATCCATGACGCGCATCACACAGCGAACAGTTCGCGGTGACCTTGACGTCAAGCGTGACTCCGACGAATCACTCGGCGAGCTTGTCCTCGCCCGTGGCAAACGCATCGATCTGCGCCCCGGCAAGGTGCTCTTCCGTGAAGGTGACCCGAGCGCCGCGGTCTATGCCTGCGTCCATGGCCGAATCAAGCTCACCATCGCGACGCCAGCCGGGAACGATCTGCTCCTCGGCATCAAAATGCCATGCCAGGCGTTCGGCGAGCTCTCCGCTATCGATGGTCGGGGCCGGTCCGCCAGCGCCACAGCCATGGAACCGTGCCGGGTGGCCGTGCTGCCACGCGACGAGTTCCTCGAAGCGCTCGACGACTCGCCACGACTGGCCGTCTGCGTGCTGCGGGAGCTCAGCGACCACCTCCGCCTCGCCAACCTCCGCAC
>JAYTFI010000175.1:0-5547 GCA_043734485.1 Acidimicrobiales bacterium
AGTCGCTATCCCTGCAATCGGGATCCTCGTCGCCCTCACTGCTGCGGGCGGACTGCTGCTCACGAGCCAAAGCTCTGGTTCCGGTCCGTCGACCCGTCCGAAGCCACTGCCCGGCGTCCACGCGACCGCCGAGATCGGCCAACCGCTGGTCATCACGCGTGAAGGCACCTGAGCAACGCAGGCCGACCCGACCACACGCGTGGTTCGGTGGGTTCACCACCCGAGAGGTGGCAAACCCACCGAACCTGTAGGCCAACCTCGATCGTCCGGCCGGCCTACTTCTGAGCGCCTGACACTGCCCTGACACCGGCACGTACAAGGTCCGGCTGCGCGCCGCCGACCTACGCGAGCGCCAGCAGTGCGTCGCACTACCCTCTGCCGCCATGGCCGCACCGAAGTCCGCATCAAACAAGAACGACAGCATGGACAAGTCCCGCTTCATCTACACGATGCGCGACCTGCGGCGGTTCTACCCACCGGACCGTGAGGTCCTCAAGGGCATCAACATCTCGATGTGGCCAGGTGCCAAGATCGGCGTGCTCGGGTCGAACGGATCCGGCAAGTCCTCGCTGCTCAAGATCATGGCCGGAGTCGACGACGGCTTCACGGGCGAGGCCCGCCTGACGCCCGGTTTCGCGGTCGGCTACCTCGAGCAGGAGCCGCAGCTGAACCCGGCGAAGGATGTGATGGGCAACGTCAAGGAAGGTGTTGCCGCGGTCGCCGCACTCGTCGACCGCTTCAACGAGGTCTGCAACGCCATGGGCGATCCGGACGCGGACTTCGACAAGCTCCTCACCGAGCAGGCCGACCTGCAGGACAAGATCGACGCCGCTGGTGCCTGGGACCTCGACCGCAACCTGGAGATCGCCATGGACGCACTCCGATGCCCGCCCGGTGATGCCGCCGTCGACAACCTCTCCGGCGGCGAGAAGCGGCGGGTCGCACTGTGCAAGCTGCTGCTGTCGAAGCCCGACCTGCTGCTGCTCGATGAGCCCACCAACCATCTCGACGCCGAGTCGGTCGCCTGGCTCGAGCGCTTCCTCAAGGACTACACCGGCACCGTCGTCGCCGTCACCCACGATCGGTACTTCCTCGACAACGCGGCCGGCTGGATCCTCGAGCTCGACCGCGGCGCCGGTATCCCCTACGAAGGCAACTACTCGGGCTGGCTCGAGCAGAAGCGCGACCGCCTTGTGGCGGAGGAGAAGACCGAGTCGGCCCGCCAGCGCGCACTAACCCAGGAGTTCGAATGGGTGAAGCAGTCGGCACGGGCACGGCAGGCGAAGTCGAAGGCTCGTCTGTCCGCATACGAAGAGCTACTGGCCGAGTCGCAGTCGGCCGACAGCCGCCAGTCCAAGCTCGAGATCATCATCCCGACGCCGCCCCGCCTCGGCGATCTCGTCATCGAGGCCGACAACCTGTCGAAGGGATTCGGCGACCGCCTGCTCGTCGAAGATCTGTCATTCAAACTGCCACCAGCGGGGATCGTCGGCATCATCGGGGCGAACGGCGCCGGTAAGACCACCCTGTTCCGCATGTTCGCCGGCCTCGAGCAGCCCGACAGCGGCACCTTGCGCATCGGCCCGACAGTGCAGATGGCCTACGTCGACCAGAGCCGCGACAACCTCGACCCGGACAAGACGGTCTATGAGGAGATCACGGGCGGCATGGAGTCGTTCAAGTTCAACGGCCGCGAGATCAACGGACGGGCCTACTGCGCAAGCTTCAACATGAAGGGTTCCGAGCAGCAGAAGAAGGTCGGGCAGCTCTCCGGCGGCGAGCGCAACCGCGTACAGCTGGCCAAGATGCTCAAGACCGGTGCCAACCTCCTGCTCCTCGACGAACCGACCAACGACCTCGACGTCGACACGCTCCGCGCCCTCGAAGACGCGCTGCTCGCGTTCCCCGGGTGTGCCGTCGTCATCAGCCACGATCGCTGGTTCCTCGACCGCATCTGCACCCATGTGCTCGCCTTCGAGGGCAACAGCCAGGTGCGCTGGTTCGAGGGCAACTTCGCCGACTACGAGGTGTTCCGCAAGAAGGAGCTCGGCGCCGACGCGGATCAGCCGCACCGCATCAAGTACAAGCCGCTCGTCCGCTGAGTCTCCATGTCGATATCACTTCTTCGACGGCTCGTCGCACTCGTCTGTGTGCTTAGCATCGCAGGTATGATCGTCGGCTCGGTGAAGGACAACGCGGGGGCGGCGATGACGGCGGGCATTTTCGGGGCGATGGCGATCCTGTGCCTCATCGTGGGGAACGCGATCGACGTCGGCTCGAACGGCGGCGGCGCGCAGGAGGCGTTGGCGGCGGAGCTCGACGCTCGTGTGCAGGAACTCGTTGCTGCAGGGGCGGAAGAGGCGCCGGCGCGGGCGGTGGTGCGCAAAGCCGTCCGGTTCGGCCAGGGTGACCGCTCACCCGGCTGAGCGAGGGTCGGTTGCGCAGCATGCCAAGGCCGGCCGGTCTGGACGGACGAGGGAAGTCCAGAGGCCACGATTTGATCTCCTCGGGCCGGCGCCGGTTCTACGGCCGGTCTGCATGACCCTCCCCCGCTGGCTTTGCGGTGATCGGCCTCAGCGTGCACGATGACCTGATGACGTCCGACACCAACGCCGACACGACCTACCTCCGTCCCATCCGATCCCGCGTGTCGGAGTTGCTCGGCGTCGAGTACCCGATCGTACAGGCACCGATGGGCTGGATCGCCCGGGCGCAGCTGGCCAGTGCGGTGTCGAACGCGGGTGGGCTTGGCATCATCGAGACGTCGTCGGGAGAGCTCGACAGCGTGAAGGCCGAGATCGCCAAGATGCGCGACCTCACCGACAAGCCGTTCGGCGTGAACATCGCACAGGCCTTCGTGCGCGACCCCGGCATCGTCCAGTTCGTGATCGACCAGGGCGTGCGGTTCGTGACGACCTCGGCCGGCGACCCGACCAAGTACACCGCACAGCTCAAGGCCGCCGGGCTCACGGTGTTCCATGTCGTGCCGACACTCGCGGGTGCGCTGAAGGCCGTCGACGCCGGTGTCGACGGGCTTGTCGTCGAGGGTGGCGAGGGTGGCGGCTTCAAGAACCCGCGCGACGTCGCGAGCATGGTGCTGCTGCCACTCGTCGCATCGAAGGTAGGCGTACCTATCATCGCAGCCGGTGGGTTCGTCGATGGACCGACGATGGCGGCGGCGTTCGCGCTCGGGGCAGAAGGTGTGCAGATGGGGACCCGCATGGTGTCCGCAGCCGAGTCGCCGGTGCACGAGAACTGGAAGTCGGCGATCGTGGGCGCGGCCGAGACCGACACGGTCTTCCTCAACCGCCACTCGAAGCCCGGACTGCGGGCGCTGCGCACGAGCCTTACGACCACACTCGAGCGCGAGGAGCATGTGCCCCTCACCGTGATGGGCCGCGCCCTCGACCTCTATTTCGGCGGCGACATGGAGGCGTCGATTGCCCTCACCGGCCAGGTTGCCGGTCGCATCGAGGGCGTCGTGGCCGTGAAGGACATCATCGAGGAGACGGTGCGGGGCTTTTACGCCACGATGGCCTCGCTGTCGAGCCGCTTCGGCTGAGGTCGCTCCGCCGTCGGCCACCGAACTTCGTGGCCGATTGCCGCTGTGTGACCGGCATTCGCCGACGAAGTTCGCGCTAGGAGAGCGAGGAGACAGCCGCGAAGAGGTCGTCGACCGAGAGCGACGCCGAAGGGCACGACAGGACGAGGCAGTCGCCGGGCCCGCAGATCGTGATGTTCCAGGGGCCGTCGTCGGCCCGGTAGTAGTGATCGATGCGGACTTCGTCCTGCGCGACCATCAAGTAGTGCCGCAGCGATGGGACGTTCATGTAGGCGACGAGCTTTTCCCGGCGGTCGGTCTGCTCCGTGCTGGGAGAGAGGACCTCGACCACGAGGCAGGGGTTCAGCTCGGTCGTATCGGCATCGTCGCCCGGCTCCCACGAGACGGAGACGTCGGGGTAGTAGTACCGCGTGCGGGTGATCTGGACCCGGAAGTCGGAGTCGAAGACCCGGCACATTGAACCCCGGGCGGCGGAAGCAAGCGCGACCACACTCGCCACCTTCAGGCTGCTGTGCCGTCGAGTGCCGCCCGACATCGCGAACACCACACCATCGACGTACTCGTAGCGAACCTCGCGCTCGCCCCATCCGAGGTATTCCTCGACCGGAACGAAGTTCGCGTGGGTATCAGTCACGTCGGGAATCGTACCGTCGCCGCTCGCAACGGAGCCCGACCGCGCGGTCAGATGCAGATCTGCTTGAGCGGCGCGAAGCCGTTGAAGCTGACGGCCGAATACGTCGTCGTGTACGCACCGGTCGAGAGGATCTCGATACGGTCGCCGGCCTTGAGGGCCATCGGCAGCGCGTAGTCGGACTTCTCGTACAGCACGTCGGCCGAGTCGCACGTAGGACCGGCAATGGTGACCGGACCCGACGCCACGTGCCCGGCGACGGCGTCGTACGGCGTGCGCAGGCGGTAGCGGATCGCTTCGTCCATCGTCTCGGCCAACCCCCCGAACTTGCCGCAGTCGAGGTAGACCCAGCGTCGGTCCTCGAGCTCGTGCTTCTTCGACACGAGCACGACCTCTGTCTGCAGCACGCCGGCATCGGCGACGAGGTAGCGGCCGGGCTCGGCGATGATGCGCGGGAAGTCGTCGGCGTACATATGGAGCCGGTTGTGCAGCGCAGTGGTGATCGCCATCCCATACGCCGCCACGGGCGGCATGGCATCCTGGTAGCGCCCAGGGAAACCGCCGCCCACGTTGACGACCGACAATCGACAACCTTGCACGCCCAGTGCTTCGGCGATCTCCGCGACCTGCTCCAGGGCGTCGTCCCAGGCATCGACGTTGCGCTGTTGGGACCCGACATGGAACGACACGCCGATCGGCATCCCGCTCGACGCAGCCAGCAACAGCAAGCGGATGGCCTCCTCCGGCTCGCAGCCGAACTTGCGCGAAAGCGGCCAGTCCGCGCCCGAACCGTCGCACAGCACACGGCAGAACACCGTCGCGTCCGGAGCGGACTCCTGGAGCTTGCGGAGCTCGTCCTCGGCGTCGAACGCGAACAAGCGAACGCCCTTTGCGTAGGCCGCCGAGATGTCGCGCTGCTTCTTGATGGTGTTGCCGAACGAGATGTCAGCGGGGGCGGCACCAGCCGCGAGGCACATCTCGATCTCCGCCGGTGACGCCACGTCGAAGTGGCCACCACGTTCCACGACCAGTTCCAGGATCTCCCGCGCCGGGTTCGCCTTGACGGCATAGAACACGTCGGCGATCGGCAGCGCGGCACGCAGCGAGTCGTAGCGCTCGGCCACGATGTCGAGATCGACCACCACGTAGGGCGTTTCGATAGTAGGCGTACCTACTGTCTGCGCGCAGATGAACTCCTGGAGCTTACGGGTCGGGATCCCCGGCATTGCCGGGTGCGTGGTGATGGGCAACGGAAGACCTCTTCATGCTGCTGTCGCGATTTGCGGGCAGTGAAACATAAGGTCCGGAGCCCGAACTGTCATCCCCTCTAGAGGACAACGCGTCGAATCGCAGC
>JAYTFI010000176.1:0-4004 GCA_043734485.1 Acidimicrobiales bacterium
GATCAGGTCGTCGAGTTGAAGGACCCGTGTCGGGTGGCGGTAGGCGTGGAGGATGTCGTCGTCATGTACGCCGTGCTTGCGTGCGCTGGCGATGATCACGGTTCCACGATGTCAACGTATCTTGATGGACACTCAACGTGCCACTCCTCGATTGTTCCGCTGTCATGTTCCACTCTGCCGATGCACGGCCCGCTGCGACGGGTGCGTTTGTCGCGCGCCCATCGTCGACGCCAGCCTCAATCGGACCCCTGTCAATCGGGCTACGGTCACCGTCATGGCACAGAGGGTCTGGACTGCAGCGGAGCTCGAGCAGCTCTCGCCGGCCGAACAGGATGCGATCTTTGCTGCCGGGATCGTTCGCGATCTGGCTGACGTGCCGCCGGAGTTCGTCGCTCGGGTGCGTGCGCGTCTCGAGGATCACATCGCCGGGACCGAGTCGCCGACTCAGTGACGACGGAGCCGCTCGACATCGACAGCGGCTCGTGGTGATCCGCACGAGTCGCACCGGATCGTGACGGCGTGGAGCGAGCGTCGCGAGTTCGATCTCGTGATCTGTCCGACGCTTGTCGGCGAGGTCGAAGACGTTCTGACGCTGCGGCCACGCCTGCGCCGGTGGATCGACATCGATCTCGCCCGCGAATACGTCGATGTCCTGCGGACCTTCGACGGCCTCGTCCGGACCCCCCGCATCCACCAGCTACAACGCGAGATGCCGACGATGACTCACTCGTGGCTCTTGCTCGGGAACACGCCGCCGATGTGATCGTCTCTGGCGCCACGGACATCTTGGAGTGGCGTGAGCAACGGCCACTGGTTCTGACTCCTGATTTCGCGATCGCTGTGGCGTGGAGGGTTGCCAGGTTCGAAAGCGATCCCACAAGGTACGCCCATTGCCTTCAGGTTGTGGCGGAGGGTGTCGCTGATGTCGCCGTCGGTGTGGCCGGTGAGGCGTGCGGCGGTGTCGAGTTCGCTGGGGGTGAGCGCAGCCCCGGGGGTGGTGTTGATGAGCATGGTGATGCTCGGGTAGCACCGTTGGCGTTGCAGTTCGTTGAGGGTTGCACGGTTCATGTCGGGCTTCTTTCAGATCGCAGGGGGAGTCGGGCTGTTGGTCGCATCCGCAGCGATGGGCTCGCGTGAGGCTGACGGACGTGGTCGGTCGATGAGCTGCTGGGTGGCGGGGATGAGGATGGCGAGCGCTCCGATGCCGGCGATCAGGAGGCTGATGCCGATGTAGCGGTGTCCGTCGAGGATCACTGCGGCGACTGCGCCGCCGGTGATCAGCGCGGTGGCGGACATTGCAACACCGATGCGTGCGGTTCGGGTGGTGTGGAGGCGGCTGGTGGCGTCGGCGGCCCGAGAACGTGTGCGTTCGAGGGCGCGTTCGGCCCATGTGTACTTGGTGGCGAGCACGACCAGGCCGAGGAAGATGACGAGAATCCCGGGGCCGGGGAGCACGAGCATGATCAGGCCAGCGCCGCAGATGATGAACCCTGAGCAGATGACGAACAGTCGTTGCGCTGTGGCTGCAACTTTCCGCCTGCGGTGCACGATGGTGGTCCTGGGCATGATTGGCCTTTCGAGGGACAGAGGTGTCCGTTCGAAGGTCTCTCCGCTCGTTGGAGCCGGGCTGCCGGGACCGATCGCGGTCCGTGGTGACGGCAGTGCCGTGGTTGGGATACTCCCCTTCAGAGGTCACTGTAACACCGCTGCGTTGAACATGCAATGGTTGCCATGGTCTGTGGTGCGGTATAGGATGGCGAGTGAAGGGGAGTATCCCGAGTTCTTGTTGTCGTCATGACGGCCGATGGCCCGGCAGCGAGGGCCCGCACGTGCGGGTCGGGAGAGACCTTCGGCCAGTTGCTCGACGACCGAAGGACCTTCCTCTGTGCTCACCTCGACCCAAACGTCGCCGCAGCGAAACCCGAACCGGGTTCCACCGCGACACCCCCACCAACCGCTGGCTGTGGGTCTCCCTGGCCGGGGTGATCCTGCTCCAGATCGCCGTCACCCACTCGGACCCTTGCAAACGCCTGTTCGACACCACGACCATCACCGCCGCCAACTGGGCTGTCTGTGCCCGAGTCGCGTCGAGCGTGCTCTGGATCGAAGAGACCCGCAAGCTCATCCACCGAACCCGCACCACCCAACACAAGGAGATCAACCCGTGAAGTGTCCCGCCTGCCCCACCACCTCGCTCGTGATGACCGACCGATCCGGCATCGAGATCGACTACTGCCCAGACTGCCGCGGTGTCTGGCTCGACCGCGGTGAACTCGACAAGATCATCGAACGCGCAACCCCCACCCCATCCATCCCCCAACCCGCCGCGTCCTTGCGTACCTACCCGGCCGACGCGACGGCGCCGCCCGCACGGCCTGTCCGCCAGGACCGTGACTTCGACGACGACGACTTCGACGACGACGGCCGCCCAATCGGCAAACGCCGCAAGAAAGGCCTGCTCGGTGACCTGTTCGACTTCTGACCGCCGCTTGCGCTGCACGGTCGAAACATGTTGAAGCGGCTCCTCGAACACGTCCGCTACCTCGTCGTCGTCGCCGTCGCCGGTCTGACCGTCACCATGGCGGTGACGTTCGCGTGGGCGATCGCGAAGACGATCCGACTGATCGGCACGCTCCTCGATGGCGGCTGGCGCAGCGACTTGACGATGGTCGACCTCCTCGAAGTCATCGACACCAACCTGCTTGCGATCGTGCAACTGATCGTCGTCATCGGCATCTACGAACTGTTCATCGGCGCACTCGACGTCCCCGACTGGCTGAAAGCGCGCTCACTTGAAGATCTCAAGAAATCGATCGTCGACGTCCTCATCGTGTTCATCGGCGTCAAAGGAGTCGAACGCCTCGTCGCCGTCCAGGAACCCATCGACGCTCTCACCTACACCGGCGCCGTCGCGATCTTGATCGCTGCGCTTGGGCATCTCCCCGTTGGGCGGACGGGTGGTTATGACGCTTGACGGTATTGCTGTTCCCAGCGGTTGGGTGAGGTGTGGTCGAGGCTGGAGTGCAGTCTCGTCGAGTTGTACCAGTTGATCCAGGTGAAGATCTTGCGGCGGGCTTCGGCCCGTGTTGGGAACACGCGACCTTGGAGGCATTCGCGCTTGAGCGACGCCCAGAACGACTCGGCGACGGCGTTATCGAAACACGTCGCCACCCTTCCGACGGAGGGTCGGAGCTGGTGGCGTTGACAGTGATCGAGGTAGTCGTTCGAGGTGTACTGGGAGCCGCGGTCCGCGTGCGCGATCACACCGTCCGCGTGTCCGCCGCGGGCGGTGATCGCTGCGTCGAGCGCGTCGATCACGAGCTCGGTGCGCATGTGGTCGGCCATCGAATAGCCGAGCAACCGGCGGGAGCCGATGTCGATCACCGACGCCAAGTACAGCCAGCCCTCACCGGTCGGAATGTAGGTGATGTCCTGGCACCAGGCGACATCGGGCGCGCCGGGTGTGAACGCCCGACCGACCAGATCCGGGATCGTGTACCCGTCAGGGCCGGCGATCGTGGTCCGGACCCGCCGGCGGATACAACGGCCGGCCATCCCATGCAGGCGCATCAACCGGCGGACCCGCTTGACGTTCACGATCACACCGCCGTCGCGGAGTTCGCGATGCATGCGCGGGACGCCGTAGTTGCCTTCGGTGGCGTCGAAGATCTCGCGGATCAACTCGACCAGCTCGGCCTCGGCGAGCTCACGCTCAGTCGGTGGTGCAGCCTCACGCTGGCACCAGTCATAGAACCCCGACGTGGACACCTCGGCGATCTCGCATGCTTTCGTGACCGGGAACCCGGCAGCCTTCTGGTCGGCGACACACGCGTAGCGGCTCACGATGTCGACTCCTTCACCCAGAAGGCCAGCGATCGTTTGAGCAGATCGCGCTCCATCCGCAGCTGCGTGTTTTCCGCACGCAACTCGATGTTCTCGGCACGCTCATCAGCAGTCACGCCAGTGCCCGCAGCGCGTGCACGGCGGGCTTTGCCGACCCAGTT
>JAYTFI010000177.1:0-2132 GCA_043734485.1 Acidimicrobiales bacterium
GCGGATCGATCATCAACATCGCGTCGATCCTCGGGCTCGTGTCGTCGTGGCCGATCCCGAACGGCTCGTACACCGCATCGAAGGGCGCCGTCGTCAACCTCACCCGCGAACTCGGCTGCCAGTGGGCTCGTCAGGGTGTACGCGTGAACGCGATCGCCCCGGGTTTCTTCCCGTCGGAGTCGATGCAAGCGATGATCGACGACGAGGGTGCCACCAGGATGATGAAGGCCAACTGCCCAATGGGCCGCTACGGCAGGGAGCATGAACTGGACGGGGTGTTGCTGTTCCTCGCGAGCGACGCATCAAGCTATTGCACCGGCCAGATCGTGACGATCGACGGCGGCTGGACCGCACGATGAACATGGAGAGAACGGAGGCCGGATGAAACTCGACTGGACCGACGAGGAGACGGAGTTCCGAGCAGCGCTACGCGCGTCGATCCAGACGAACGCCCGCCCAGGGTGGACGCTCGACGACCGCGACATGCCCGAACCCGCCGACGTCGAAGCGGTGAAGCGATTCTGCGCCGCGCTCGGCGAGGACGGCTTCCTCACACCTCACTGGCCCCGTGCATACGGTGGCCGCGAGGCGTCGCCCTGGGAGCAACTGATCATCAGCGAGGAGACCTGGCGGGCCGGCGAGCCACGCGGGGGTCAGTACATGAACACCAACTGGATCGGACCGGCGCTCATGGCCCACGGCACGTCCGACCAACAGGCCCAATACCTGACGCCGATCACCAAGGGTGAGGTCAACTGGTGCCAGGGGTTCTCCGAACCCGACGCCGGTTCCGACCTTGCCGCGCTTCGGTGCCGGGCAGTGCGCGATGGCGACACCTATGTCGTGAACGGACAGAAGGTCTGGACGTCGTACGCCCACGCCGCGGAGTATTGCTTCCTGCTCGTTCGCACCGATCCCGACAGCCCCAAGCGCGAGGGCATCACGATCCTGCTCGTGCCGATGGCCACGCCGGGAATCGAGGTGCGCGAGATCCCTAACCCGTACGCTCATCACCTGATCCACGAGATCTTGTTCACCGATGTGATCGTGCCCGTGTCGTGCCGGCTCGGCGACGAGAACCGCGGCTGGGACATCGTGCGCAATGCGCTCGCCAACGAACGGGTCGGCATCGCCCGCCACGCCCACTCCGAGCATGTGCTCGACCGAACCGTCTCCGATGCCACCAACCACGGCGTCGACGTCGATGACCCGTCCGTTGCCGACACGCTCGGTATGGCATACGCCTGGTGCGAGGCAGCTCGAGCGATGAACTACGTTGCCGTCGCCGAGCGGATCAGCGACCCGCACGGCTCGCGACCGATGGCTGCGGTGTCGCGATCGATCACCGGACCGATGGAGCGCGAGGTGGCCTGGGCATGCCAGGAGGTGCTCGGCGACCAGGCCCTGGCCGGCGGCACCGAGGCCGATCGGCAGGTCGTCACCGGGACCACGGCCATGATCGCCGCCGGCGCCTACGAGGTGCAGCTCGACCTGATCGGGCGACTCTGTCTCGATCTGCCCCGCGGCAAGTAGACGATCATGGACCTGCAACTCTCTGTCGAACAACAACTTCTCGACGATTCGCTTCGCGCAATGTTTGGCGACCATGCCGGGCTCGACCGAGCCCGGGCGATGGCCGGGAGCATCGACCGCGAGCTCGTCACGCGGCTCGACGACAACGGCTTCCTCGACGTGTGCGCCGAGGCCGGACCGATCGAGGCGATCCTCGTGGCCGAACGGGCAAGCGAGGCAGTGGCAGCTGCGCCGATCGTCGCCCGGGTCCTCGTCGGGCCGCTCGCCGGGTTCACCGATCTGCCTCCGCTGGTCGGCCTGGTCGGCTCTGCGGATGGTCTGGTTCGCTACGCCGGTCACTGCGACGCGTACCTCGTGCTCGACGGTGACGAAGCCCGCCTCGCGAGCCGTGACGATGTCGATGTCGAGCCCGTGCAGTCCCGCTCCGCCTACCCCATGGGCCGCGTGCGCGTTCGGCGTTCCGAATCGATGGGGCCCGGTAGCGGGCATCCGCTGCGGCGGGCGTGGCAGGTCGGCATCGCCGCCGAAACCGGCGCGATGTCGCTCGCGGCGGTGGAGTTCGCATCTCGTCACGTGCGCGACCGCCATCAATTTGGTCG
>JAYTFI010000178.1:0-2057 GCA_043734485.1 Acidimicrobiales bacterium
CCGCAACCTCGCACGCAGCCATCACCGCCTGATCAGCTCGGTGTTCGACTGTCGGGTACCCGTGGTCGCAGCGGTGCAAGGTGCGGCGATGGGCGCTGGACTGCACCTGGCGCTCGCCGCCGACTTCGTGATCGCCGGCGACCGGGCCCGCTTCAAGGACCCCTTCACCGACCGCGGGTTCAGCGTCGACAGCGGTGGGTCGTGGTTGCTCCCTCGCCTGATCGGCCTGACCCGCGCCAAACAATTCCTGTACCTGGGCGAGCAACTCGACGCGGCAACGGCGTTGGCGTGGGGCCTCATCGCCGAAGTCGTCCCGAACGACGACCTCGACGCCACGGCTCGCGGTCGCGCCATTGCATTGGCGGCGCGCCCGACCCAAGCTCTCGCGGCCACCAAGCGGCTGCTGCACGACAGCTCTCGGCTCGACCTCGACCAAGCCATGCATGCCGAGACGATGGCAGTCGAACTGACCCTGCGCAGCAACGACTTCAAAGAGGGGATGACCGCATTCGTGGAGAGGCGGCCGCCCGAGTTCACCGGCACCTGAAACGAGACCCGAGCATGACGACTCGAATGCAGACCGAGATCGCCCTTGCCGACTTCGTCGACGCTCATCGGGCAGCCTCGATCAGGTGCGCATCGAGACGCTCGAGGACGGCCAGCAGTGCACCATCGGCGCGGTTGTTACCGATGAACTGGGGAACGGCGATGACGTTGGCGCCGACGGGCAGGTCGATCGGCGAGTCGTCGACGAAGATGTGCGGTCGGAGGTCGACCTCGAAATGATCGACCACGTAGCGGGCATCGCCGTCGCGATCGGCCTTGCCGTAGAACGCCGAGAAATGGTGCTCGATGCCATGCTGTACTGCCATCCGGCGGGCGTAATCATCGCCGCCGGCGCTCCACAACACGCACCGTACGCCACGAGAGGTCAACGCCTCGAGCAACTCGACCGCGCCGCGACGGAGCATCTCGCTGCGGATCGATCCGATCAGGGTGCCGTCGACGTCGAACACCCACACCATTGCCGCACCCGATCCGTTCACCGTTCACCGTTCACCGTTCACCGCCGAATGGATCGTGCACGCCGCCCGAGAATATACTCACCTATTTGTTCGACCAACGAACGGAGGAGCGCCAATGAGAACGGCTGCATCGGTGTCCGAGTGGCTGGAAGCGAACTGGAGCCTCGACCTCACGCTGGCCGTGTGGTGGCGCCGGCTGTTCGACGCGGGCCTCGCGTTCCCGACCTGGCCGGAAGGCCTCGGAGGCAGCAAGGCGAGCAACGCCGATTCCCGCACCGTCACCAGCGCGCTCGCCGCCGCTGGAGTCATCGGGCCGCCCGCCGGTAACGGCCCAAACATGGGTGGCCCGACACTCATTGCGCACGCCACTCCCGAGCAGCGGCAGCGCTTCGTCGCTCCGATGGGTCGAGGACAGCACCAGTGGTGCCAGTTGTTCAGCGAGCCGGGCGCTGGATCCGATCTCGCCAGCCTCGCCACCACAGCCGAGCGCGACGGTGACGAGTTCGTCATCACTGGTCAGAAGGTGTGGAATTCCAAGGCCGACGTCAGTGAGTGGGGGATGCTGCTCGCTCGCACCGATCCCGACCAGCCCAAGCATCGCGGCATCTCGTTCATCATGCTCGACATGCGCCAGCCCGGAGTCGAGGTACGCCCGCTCGTCCAGATGAACGGCGCAGCCGAATTCTGCGAGGTGTTCATCACCGAGGCGCGCGCCAAGCGCACCGACGTCATCGGCGAACTGCACGACGGATGGAACGTCGCCCGCACCACGCTCACCAACGAACGCGCGTCGGCGGCCGCGGGCCGGAGCCGGGGCCTCGTCACCGTGGCGGCCGGCAGCGCCGAAGGCAACCTCGCCCGCCCCGTCGGCGAGCTGATCGAGCGGTCGAGGAAGGCCGATGCCGACCCGGCGAAACGGTTCGAACTGTTGCTCAACGCGCGCAAGATGATCGCCCTCGCACAAGAGTTCGGCGTGGCCGACCAGCCTTGTGTCCGAGACCGGCTGATGCGCTACCACGTGCACAGCGAGGT
>JAYTFI010000179.1:0-2266 GCA_043734485.1 Acidimicrobiales bacterium
GCGATGCGGTCGGCCTCGTCGAAGGCGTTGCGGTCCTTGCCGGTGGCGATGATGTGGATCTGGGCGGGTGCGACGGCGCGGGGCCAGCACAGGCCGAGCTCGTCGTGGGTCTGCTCGGCGATGGCGGCCACGGCGCGCGAGATGCCGATGCCGTAGGAACCCATCGTCACGGTCTGGGTCTTGCCGTTCTGGTCGAGCACGGTGAGGCCGAGCGCTTGGGCGTACTTGCGGCCGAGCTGGAAGATGTGGCCCATCTCGAGGCCCTTCTCCATGCGCAGGCCGCTGCCGCACTGCGGGCAGACATCGTCCGCCTTGACCTCGGCCGCCTCGATCGTCCCGTCGGCGATGAAGTCCCGCCCGGCGACGAGGTCGATCACGTGGTGGCCGGGCTGGTCCGCGCCGGTGACCCACCGGGTGCCGTCCACCACGCGCGGGTCGAGCAGGTAGCGGATTCCCGACGCGTGCTTCTCTCCCAGCGCACCGGGCCCGATGTAGCCCTTCACGAGCGCGGGGTTGGCCGTGAAGTGCGACTCCTCGAACGCCTCGGCGAGGCCCGGTGCGATCTGGGCCTCGAGCCGCTTCATGTCGAGCTCGCGGTCGCCCGGGAGGCCGATGGCGAGGGGCGTGAGCTTGCCGTCGGGGGTGCGCACGTTGACGATCACGTTCTTGAGCGTGTCGGCCGCAACCCACGCCCGGTCGCTGCGGGGGAAGCGCTCGTTGACGAGTGCGACGAGCGTGTCGATGGTCGGCGTGTCGGGCGTGTTCTCGACCCGGGCCGGTGGCGCGTCGGTCCAATCGATGGTGGGCGGTACCACGGTGACGACGGCTTCGACGTTGGCTGCGTAGCCGCAACTCGGGCATTGGATGAACGTGTCCTCGCCGACCGGGCAAGGGTTGATGAACTCCTCGCTGGCCGATCCGCCCATCGCCCCGGATGTGGCAGACACGATGACAATATCGAGGCCGAGTCTCTTGAACGTGTCGATGTACACCCTGCGGTGGAGCGCGTAGCTGGCCGCGAGTCCGTCGTCGTCGATGTCGAAGGAGTACGAGTCCTTCATCAGGAACTCGCGGCCACGCAGGATGCCGGCGCGGGGGCGGGGCTCGTCGCGGTACTTCGTCTGGATCTGGAACAGCACCAGCGGCAGGTCCTTGTACGACGAGTACAGGTCCTTGACCATGAGGGTGAACATCTCCTCGTGCGTCGGGCCGAGGAGATAGTCGTTGTCGCGGCGGTCCTTGAGTCGGAAGAGGTCGTCGCCGTAGTCGGTCCAGCGTCCGGTGCGCTCGTAGGGCTCGCGGGGAAGCAGCGCGGGGAAGCGGACCTCCTGGAAGCCGGCCTTCTCCATCTCCTCGCGAACGATGGTCTCGACTTTGTGCAGCACCTTCAGGCCGAGCGGCAGCCACGAGTAGATCCCCGGCGCAGCCCTGCGCACGTATCCGGCCCGGACCAGGAGCCGATGGCTCGGTACCTCGGCGTCGTTGGGGTCGTCTCGCAGAGTCCGCAGGAACGTGGTGGAGAGGCGCAGCATGGCCGGTGAGGTTACCGGCGACGGCGTGTGTGGCGGGGCGTGTTCCGGCTGCGCCCTTTGTCGTGTGTGCGTCTCGCTGCCCGCGCCGGTTGAGTAGCGTCGGCGCCCGTGCTGGCCTCCGTTCTGCAGATCCACAAGGCGTGGGCCTGGGTCATGATCATCGGCAACGGGCTTGCCGGAGTGTGGTCGCTGGGGGCGCATAGGTGGCCGGCGCTGCGGACCCGGGCGCTTTGGTGGTTCACGGTGGTCGCTGAGGTCTCCGTGTTCATCCAGGTGATGCTCGGCGTCTGGATGGTGAACCGGGAGAAGCTGAAGCCGGTGCAGTTCCACATGTTCTACGGGTTCGTCGGCATCATCGCCGTCGGCTTCCTCTACGCCTACCGCCAGCAGCTGAAGCACAAGCTGTACCTGCTCTACGGGTTCGGCGGGCTGTTCATCATGGGGCTCGGGATACGGGCGATCATCGTCGGCAACCGAGCGATCAGCGGTGGCTGAGCAGGCGGCGCGGCGGCGCGTGATCCTGCTGTTCGGCGGCCGCTCGGCCGAGCATGAGGTGTCCTGCACGTCGGCCGTGTCGGTGCTGCGGGCGCTCGATCCGGAGCGCTACGACATCACGCCCATCGGGATCACCCAGGAGGGCGGATGGGTGCTCTCCGACTCGGCCATGGCGCTGCTCGCGGGAACGGACCGGTCAATGATCCGCGTCGAGGCGGCCGGAGCCCCGGTTGATCAGG
>JAYTFI010000180.1:0-3658 GCA_043734485.1 Acidimicrobiales bacterium
ACTCCTGAGGTCGAGATCCTCGACACGTGGTATTCGATGGGCCTGCAGGGGACCGGCTCCCACGACTTCGTGGCGACCGACGTGTTCGTGCCGACGGGCCGTTCGGTGCACATGGGTCACGCCCGGCCGATGGTCGACGCGTCGATCACTCGGCTGTCGCTCTTCGTGCTCTTCTCGGGAGGCGTTGCTTCGGTGCTGATCGGTATCGCCCGGCGAGCCATACGTGAGCTCACCGATCTGGCGACGACGAAGAAGCCGGCCCAGTCGTCGAAGACGCTGGCCATGTCGAGCCAGGTCCAGATCGACATCGCCAAGGCCGAGGCGATCGTGCGCTCGTCGTATGCGTACCTGGTCGACGAAGTCGGTGCCGCGTGGGAGGTCGTCGAGCGCGGTGACCGGCTCGAGGTGGAGCATCGGCTGCGCGCACGGCTG
Source organism: Acidimicrobiales bacterium (assembly GCA_043734485.1). Lineage (GTDB taxonomy): Bacteria > Actinomycetota > Acidimicrobiia > Acidimicrobiales > JANYDT01 > JAYUDQ01. The sequence goes on from JAYTFI010000180.1 coordinate 433, forward strand.
GCAGCGTCGCATGTGGGGCTCGAGTGCTGTCGGGCGGTCGATCTCGCCTACAACGCAGGTGGTGGTTCGTCGGTGTTCGCGACCTCGCCGTTGCAGCGCTGCTTCCGTGACGCGCACACCGCGTCGGCGCACATCATGGTGAGCTCGCGGGCGTTCGAGACGATGGGCCGGCACCGTTTCGGCCAGGAGATCGACCTGTCGAACCTCTGATCGCGGGTAGTCGCCGCGATCCGCGTGCGGTCGGTAACGTGCCCATCATGTTGATCAAGGGTGACAAGGCGCCGGAGCTGAACCTCGAAGACCAGAACGGCAACGTCGTGAAACTGGCCGCGTTCAAAGGTCGCAAGGTGTGCGTGTACTTCTACCCGAAGGCCGACACGCCGGGGTGCACTCAGCAGTCCTGCGGGTTGCGCGACATCGCCGCGCAGGTCGGCGACACCGCCATTGTCGGTATCAGCCCCGACAAGTCGGCCAAGCAGAAGAAGTTCGACGACAAGTACACGCTCGGCTTCGCGCTGCTGGCCGACACCGAGCACACGGTGGCCGACGCCTATGGCGTGTGGAAGGAGAAGTCGATGTACGGCCGCAAGTACATGGGCATTGAGCGTTCCGCGTTCCTCATCGACGAGAAGGGCAGGATCGCCGAGGCCTGGTACAAGGTGAGCCCGAAGGACACGCCCGCCAACCTGCTGAAGGCGCTGAGCGAGTGAGCGACGACGCCGCTGCGGTGGCCGCCCAGTCGACGCCGCTACGACCGATCGACATCCTCGCCCATCGTGACCCGTTCCTGTTCGTCTCCGAGATCGTCACCGTTGAGCCCGGGGTCCGCATCCACGCCCGTTGGCACCTCACCGGCGACGAGGTCTTCTGGCCCGGACATTTCCCCGGCCGGCCGACGCTGCCAGGCGTGCTGATGGTCGAGTCGCTTGCGCAGGCCGGCGCGATCGCGCTCCTCACCGACGAGCGTTTCACCGGCAAGCTGCCGCTGTTCGGCGGCGTGGACGGGGCCCGCTTCCGCCGCCAGGTCGTCCCCGGCGACACGCTCGACCTCGTGGTGACCATGGGCCGAGTCGGCGCACGGGCGGGCAAGGGTGCCGGCGTGGCGACGGTCAACGGTCAGAAGGCGTGTGAGGCCGAGCTCCTCTTCGTCATCGTCGACGCCTGACGCGGGCGGCCACCGGAAACCTGATCAGCAGGGTCCCATCACGATCGTGCCGTTGTGCCCACCGAAGCCGAACGAGTTCGACAGCGACGGTCCGGGCTCCCACCCGCGTGGTGCATCGAGCACGAGGTCGCAATGGACCTCGGGATCGAGCGTCGCGGCCGCCGTGCCGCGGGTCGGCGGGATCACGCGGTTGCGGATGGTGAGCGCCAGCGTGACCGCTTCGATTGCGCCGGCGGCACCGAGCGCATGGCCGGTGACGCCCTTGGTCGACGTGACGATCGGACCGGGTGTCCCGAAGACCTTGTTGACGGCCTCGGCCTCGGCCGCATCGTTGAGCGGTGTCGACGTGCCGTGCGCGTTGATGTGGCGGATGTCCTCGGCGCGTAGCCCGGCGTCGAGGATGGCGAGCTCCATGCACCGCACCGCACCCGTGCCGCCCGGCGCCGGAGCAGTGATGTGGTGGGCATCGGCGGTGGACGCGGAACCGAGCAGCTCGGCATAGATCGTGGCGCCGCGGGCGATTGCATGCTCCATTTCCTCGAGCACGAGCACACCGGCACCCTCGGCCATCACGAAGCCGTCGCGACGCGTGTCGAACGGGCGCGACCAACCGCTGGTCGAAAGCGCGGTCATGTTCCCGAAGCCCGCCATCGCCGTCGGGGTCATCGCCGACTCGGAACCGCCCGCGAGCACGGCGTCGCAGATGCCGAGCTGGATGAGTCGCGCCGCGTTGCCGATCGAGTGCGTGCCCGCGGCACAGGCCGTGACCGTCGCCTCGCACGGACCCTGCCAGCCGAAACGCATCGACACCGACGCAGCCGCGGCGTTGGCCATCATCATCGGGACCAGGAAGGGCGACACCCGCCGGTCGCCCTTCTCGTGACGGATCACGATCTGCTCCTCGAGCGTGTCGAGCCCACCGACACCGGTCCCGATCAGCACACCCGATCGTGCTGGATCGGTGCCGACCTCGCCCGCCATGCCAAGTGCCTCGGTGGCGGCGGCGATCGCCATCTGGGTGAATCGGTCGGCGCGTCGGACCTCTTTGGCGTTCTCGAAGAACGGAGTCGGGTCGAATGCGGTGATGCGCCTGGAGGCGTCGCCCGGTTCGCTCGTCATCAGGCCGTTCCAGAACGCATCGACGCCGATGCCGCAGTGGGCAACGACGCCGAGGCCGGTTACGGCCACTCGGCGGGGATAGCGGCGATCGGTCATCGGGGTCAGCCCTTCTCCGGAAGTCGAGTGGAGCGAATCGGTTCGAGACGGCTCAGATTCCGAGCTTGCCGCACACGAGCTCGAAGGCGTGGCCGACGGTGGTGACGCCCTCCAGGTCGGACTCGGGCACCTCGATGTCGAAGTTCTCCTCGAGGGCCATCACGAACTCGACGAGATCGAGCGAATCGGCATCGAGGTCGTCGGCGAACGATGCCTCGATCGTCACCTGGTCGTCCTGCACGGCGAGAACGTCGACGGCGGCTGCCTTGAATGTGGTGAAGGCTTCGTCACGGGTCATTTGGGTCCTTTCGGGACGGGAAGGGGGCTGCTCGTTGCGAGCGTGGGACCGACGTGTTCTAGCGGAGCCGGCCGATGGATGTCGGCTCAACCGCCCATGGCGAGACCGCCATCGACGGGGAGAACCGCGCCGGTGATGTACCCCGCTTCGGGCGAGGCGAGGAACGATACTGCCGCAGCGATCTCGTCTGGGGTCGCCAGCCGGCCGAGTGGAACTGCCCCGATCATGGCAGCACGCTGTGCGTCCGTCAGCGACGAGGTCATATCCGTCTCGACGCCGCCCGGGCACACGACGTTCACGGTGATCGACCGTGAGGCCAGCTCCCGCGCCATGGAGCGGGCCAACCCGATCATCCCGGCCTTCGATGCGGCGTAGTTGGCCTGGCCGGCGACGCCGAAGTAGGCACCGACCGACGAGACGAAGATGATGCGTCCCTTGCGCTGACGCAGCATTCCCGTGGCTGCGAGCTTGGCCACCCGCCATGCGCCGGTGAGGTTGGCGTCGATCACCGAGGTGAACGACTCCTCGCTCATGCGCACGAGCAGGCC
>JAYTFI010000181.1:0-7026 GCA_043734485.1 Acidimicrobiales bacterium
GGACAGCCGGCCGGTTCCCGCGCCGCTGTTCGAGCACAACCCGTCCACCCTCGGTGCCTACGACGTGGACACTGCGTCCTACCTCTCCCAGGAGATCCACGACCTCGAGGTCGAGCGGATGTGGAAGAAGGTGTGGCAGTGGGCGTGTCGGGTCGAGGAGATCCCGAACGTCGGCGACCATGTCGTCTACGACGTGGCCGAGTTGTCCGTCATCGTGGTGCGCGCCGAGGCCGGCGACGGTCCCGGGGCCATCCGGGCGTTCCACAACTCGTGTCTGCACCGGGGCACGCAGCTGCGCGTCGACGACGGCAACGTCCCGTCGTTCCGCTGCCCGTTCCACGGCTGGACCTGGAACCTCGACGGCTCGCTGAACTGGGTGTCGTGTGAATGGGACTTCCCGGCGGTCCAGCAGGACCGCGACCGGTTCTCGCTACCGCCCGTGAAGACCGGGACATGGGACGGGTTCGTGTTCGTGAACTTCGACCCGGAGTGCGAATCACTCGAGTCGTACCTGCAGAACATCCCTGGCCACTTCGCGCACTTCCCGCTCGAAGACCGGTTCATCGCCATGCACGTCCAGCGGGTCATGCCGGCCAACTGGAAGGTCACCATGGGGGCCTTCATCGAGGCCTACCACTCGGTCGTCACGCACCCCCAGATCCTGCCCTTCACCGGCGACGCCAACACCCAGTACGACATCTACGACCGCCACTCCCGCATGATCACGCCGTTCGCCGTCGCGTCACCGCACATCGGCGGCCGGCACTACGAACAGCTCGAGATCGCCAGGGTGCTGGCCCGCTATCGGGGTGGCGATCAGGGGGATGTGTCACTCGAGCCCGGCGTGACGGCTCGGGCCCAGGCGGCCGAGCAGGCCCGCGAGCGGATCGGGGCCATCGCTGGTGCCGATCTCTCGGGCGTGTGCGATGCGCTGATGCTCGACGCCGTCGAGTACTTCATCTTCCCGAACTTCATGCCCTGGGCCGCCTACGGCTCGCCGATCCAGTACCGCTTCCGGCCGAACGGCAGCGACGTCAACAGCACGATCATGGACGTGATGATGTTGATGCCGTTCGCCGGCGATCGGCCACCGGCGGCGAAGGTGCACCGCATCCCGGCAGATCAGCCGTGGACATCGGCGCCGCAGCTCGGCGGGCTGGGCGCGATCTTCGAGCAGGACACGTCGAACCTGGCTCGGGTCCAGCGCGGCTTGCGGGGCTCGGCGAAGCGGACGGTGACGCTCGGCGAGTACCAGGAGGCGCGCATCCGGCACTTCCACGAGACGCTCGACAAGTACCTCGCGGGCTGATCCGGCTGGTCCCGCCGGCCGACTCGGCTGACCCGCTCGACCCGGCTGACCGGCTTCGAGCGCGAGCTACTCGGCCGAGCGTTTGGTCGGCCGGACGCCACGGCTGAGCGCGAACGCGGCGGCGACAGCTCCGGCGATGACGACAACCGCACCCAACAACGCCGGGGTCGAGAGGCCGTCGACCCAGGTCGTGATCGAGCCCGACCAACTCGTCACCCAGCTGACCGGGCCGGCCGGCGCGGACTCGAAGCGCACCACCGTCCGCCATTCGTAATACCCGTAGTAGCTGACGTACAGCCCGGCCACGACGAGCAGCACGCCGGAGGCACGGTTCACGTAGAGCAGCACCTGGCGCATCCCCCGCACGACTGCGTGCTGAGCCAGTGCGACGGCGAAGGACAAGACGACGAGCACGAGCCCCATGCCGAGCGCAAAGGCCACGTAGACCTGCATGCCTTCCGCTACCGAACGGCTCTGGAAGCTGGTGACGACGGCGGCCATGAATCCGGGGAGCCCGCACGAGAGCGACACGACGGCATAGGAGACGCCGTAGACGTACATCGAACGCAGCTCGTTCCCCTTGCGGGCCCGCAGGTTGAGGAACCGGAGCTTCGGCTCGAAGCCGCGCAGCATGGCCACGCCCAGGCCGGCGAGGACGAGCCCCACGACCATCGAGATGTACGGCACGACCCGGTTCACGCCCGACCGGAATCCGCTCGCGGCAAGTCCGATGAGCCCGAAGACCGTGACGAAGCCGAGTGTGACGAGCGCGCCGACGACGGCGGCTCGCAGCAACCGGTTTGGGAGCGGTGCACGTTCCTCGCCAGTGCTGCCGACGAAGTAGGAGACGTACGCCGGGAGCATGGCGAAGCCGCACGGATTGAACGCGGTGACAACACCGGCGCTCAGCGCCAGCGCGAGCGGTGCCCCTACCCCTGCGACTCCGGCTGCCACCTCACCATCGTCGCAGGCGCGGCCTCGCTTCGGTGCACACCGCCGGGACCGCGTCGCTAGAGGTGCCGGGCAGCTAGCTTCGTCGTCTTATGAGCATCGTTGGCACCCGAGTCGTCCGCAAAGAAGATCCGAAGTTCCTGACCGTAGGAGGCACGTACACCGCCGACCTGCGTGATCCCCGCCTCGACGGTGCGGCACACGTCATGTACGTGCGCTCGACCATGGCCCACGCAAACATCGTCAGCATCGACACCGCCGGAGCGAAGGCCGCCCCGGGCGTGCTCGGCGTCTACACGTTCGACGACTTCGATTTCCCGGGGACCATCCTCCCGCCCCCGGTCCCCATGCTGCCCGCAGCGATGTCGCGTCCGATGCTCGCCACCGGCACGGTCCGCTTCGTCGGCGAGCCAGTCGCCGTGATCGTGGCCGAGACTGCGGCACAGGCGGCCGACGCGGCCGAGCAGGTGATCATCGACTACGAGCCGTTGCCGGTCGTTGTCGACATGGAAGTGGCGCTCGGCAGCGAGACCCACCTGTTCCCATCGCACGGGTCCAACACGGCGCTGACGCTGGCGTTCGGGACCGATCCGGCGCTGTTCGACGGGTGCGAGGTCGTCGTCACCGAGCGGGTCGTGAACAACCGGGTCGCGGCCGCACCGCTGGAAGGCCGCTCGGCGGCGGCGGCATGGGTCGACGGCCGGCTGATCCACTGGGCCAGCACGCAGACCCCGCAGGCCGCCCGCGACGCTCTACTCGGCGTCCTGGGTCTGGAAGCCGGGCAGGTCCGCGTGATCTCGCCCGACGTCGGCGGCGGCTTCGGGCCGAAGATCGGCATCTACCCCGAGGAGCTGCTGCTGGGCTGGCTGGCCAAGCAGGTCGGCCGGCCGGTCCGCTGGGTGGAGACCCGCTCGGAGAACATGACCAACTTGGCCCACGGCCGCGGACAGGTGCAGCAAGTGACGATGGGCGGGTCGAAGGATGGCACGGTCAGCGCATTCCGCATCGAGGTGCTCCAGGACTCGGGCGCCTACGCAATGCTCGGCGCGTTCCTGCCATACATGACCCGCACGATGGCTTCGGGCGTCTATGCCATCCCGAAGGTCGAGTGCAACGCCGTCTCTGTCGTCACCAACACCACGCCGACCGCGGCCTACCGGGGCGCCGGCCGGCCAGAGGCGTGCGCCGGCATCGAACGGGCCATGGACCTGTTCGCCGGCAAGATCGGCATGGACCCGGTCGAGGTCCGCCGCAAGAACCTCATCCCGCCGTTCATGACCCCGCACACCACTGCGGTCGGCACGGCGTACGACTGCGGCGACTACGCCAAGTCGCTCGACCTCGCTCTCGAAGCAGCCGACTACCCGGCGCTGCGGGCCGACCAGGCGGCGCGGCGGGCGTCGGGGTCAAGCATCCAGCTCGGCATCGGCGTCTCCGTCTACGTCGAGGTCACGGCCGGTCCGGCACCGGGCGAGGAATGGGGCCGCGTCGCCATCCAGCCCGACGGCACGGCGAAGGTCTACACCGGCACCAGCCCGCACGGGCAGGGCCATGTGACGTCGTGGTCGATGATCGCGGCCGACACGCTCGGCATCGACTTCGACAAGATCACCGTCATCCACGGCGACACCGACGAGGTGCCGAAGGGCGTCGGCACCTACGGGTCACGCTCGCTGCAGCTCGGCGGGAGCGCGGTACTGAAGTGCGCGGAGACCGTCGTCGACCAGGCCCGCCAGGTGGCCGCGAACCTGCTCGAAGCCAACGTGGACGACGTCATGCTCGACAAGGACCGTGGCGCGTTCCACGTGGCCGGCACCCCCTCCGTCTCGAAGTCGTGGGCCGAGATCGCCGCGGCGTCTGCAGCTGGTGGACTCGAGTCGGCGCAGGACTTCAAGGCCACGCCGACCTACCCGTTCGGCGCGCACGTCATCGTGGTCGAGGTCGACACGGAGACTGGTTCGGTAACCGTCAAGCGGGTCATCACGTGTGACGACTCGGGCACGATCGTGAACCCCGTCACCGTCGAGGGCCAGCGCCACGGTGGCATCGCACAGGGCATCGCCCAGGCGCTCATCGAAGAGATCCGCTACGACGAGGACGGCAACCCTGTCACCTCGAACTTCGCCGACTACGGGATCATCTCGATGGCCGAACTGCCGAGCTTCGAGCTCGTCACCATGGAGACGGGCACGCCGGTGAATCCGTTAGGAGCGAAGGGCATCGGCGAGTCGGGGGCGATCGGTTCGACGCCGGCGCTCCAGAGCGCGGTGTGCGATGCGCTGTCACCGTTCGGGATCACCCACATCGACATCCCGACCACGGCCGAGAAGGTGTGGCGGGCGATCGCGGCAGCGGGGGTCTGACCCGGTCAGGCCGCGGTGAGCGCTAGCCAGGTCATCGCGAAGTGGCACGCGCCGGCGGCCACGACAAAGGAGTGCCACACCTCGTGGTATCCGAAGTGCGGTGACGGATTCGGCCGTCGAAGCCAGAGCGTGAACGCGCCGATCATGTACAGCGCGCCACCGGTGACGAGGAGTGTGGCCGCAGCGGGGTGCAGCGACTCGAACAGTTTCGGGAGAACCAGCACCGATACCCAGCCCATAGTGACGTAGAGGGCGCCGCCGAGCCGCCGAAGGCGCCGGAGCCTCGTGACCTTCAACAGCACGCCTCCCAACGCGGCAGTCCACACCACGGCCAGCAGCGAGATGCTCCACTCGTGAGGGAGTGCAACCCAGCACACCGGCGTATACGAGCCGGCGATGAGGATGTAGATCATCGAATGATCGAGCCAGCGCATCCATGGCCGCAGCCGGATCGTGCCGAGCAGACGGTTGTACAACGAGCTCGTGGCGAAGAGTCCGGTGAGGCTGCTTGCGTATATCGCAGCGGCAATACGGGCGTCGACGGAGTGCGCGGCAGCGAGCACGAGCAGCACCCCGGCGGGGATCGAGGCGATCAACGCGAACTGATGCATGCGGCCGCGATAGCGCGGCTTCTCGCCGACGAGCGGGTCGTGCGTGACCGGCATCGGTGTGGGGATGGCCGGACGGGGCACGAGAAGAGAATAGACGGGTTGTGTGCGTCGTCAGGGTCAGGGAACGATGGTCACTGAATCGCCGATTGCGATCCGGCCAGTCTCGAGGACGCTCGCGTAGACACGGCTGACGCCGTCCTCGGTGAGATGATGCATGCGGTCGAAGCGGCGGTCGAGGAACCATGCCGCGTTCGACGCGCAGGGGAGCGCGTACAGGGACACCTCGCACAGCACGCCGCCGATCCGCAGACGCACGCCGGAGCGGACGTCGCGCCAGTCGATCCCGGCGACGGTGATGTTCTCGCCCGCGTATCCCGCCGCGATCGGATGGCCCTCGGCCTGCAATCGGGCAATGACCTCCGCCGACCAGAGGCACAGCGCCTGCCATGCCCGGCCGTGGTGGATGCGCGTATGTTGGACGTCGCCTTCGGGCCCGCGCCAGCCAACCTCGACGCTGGGCACGGCGGTCTTCGGCACCCCACCGTTCGACACATTCAGCTGGGCCACTGCGCCCGTGGCGGCACCGTGCAATGCCATACCCGGTCGTACTCGTCGACCGGCCTCGGAGAGCAGCGAGAGCGACGTGTTCACGAGTTGCTCGGCCTGGATCCGCAACGAGCGACGGACGTCCGGATCGGCGTCTCGCTTGCGGGAGCCGACGAGGCGCTTCTGTGCCGCCGCAGCGCGCTCTTCGAGCGATCCCAGCGCAGCATCCGGGGCGAACTCGTCGAAGGCCGCGTCCTGGCGCGCGATCAGGTCGGCGACGGCGTCGAGATGCCCATCGCTCACCTGCCGCCACCATTCGCCGAGCGGTGCGATCGTGCTGGACAGGTCGCGCTCGGTGTACGCGCTTGCGTCAACCATGTGGCACCCGCTCCTGCAGGTCGCCGATGGCCGAACCCAGTGTCTTGGCCGGTCGCTGCACGAAGACGGTCCGACAGCCGACGCAGCGGACCCAGCGCTCGAAGCGAACCGGCTCGAACGCCGTTGAGTCACACGCCGTACAGCCGGTACTTCCGTCGCGATGTCGCCGACCGACGATGGCCAGCACGCCGCCGTAGCCCGAACCCATGCGCAACGCCCGAACGACGAACTGCCCGGCGATGAGCCTCATGACGGCCAGAGCCGCAACTCGTCGCCACGCGGATCGGACGCAACCGTGACGGTCGCGTCAACCTGATATATCGACCGTGTCACCGGATCGAAGGCTGGCCATTGCGGGCCTTTGTGGGGGATGCGCGTGGGCACATTGGGGTCGCCGGTACGAGCGAAGTTCGCCCATGCCACATTGAGGACATCGGCGATCGCCTGACGTTCGCCGCCATCGCCGGTGAACATCCCAGCGCCCTGCTGGTCGAGGTTGTCGAACACGAACGGGATCTCGAGCGCATGACAGGACTTCAGCCGCCCGCCGAAGACAGGGGTCTGCCAGGTGAACTCGTATGCCCACATACGACCCTTGCCGGCCGCAGCCGCCTTCGACTCAGCGAGTCGTTGGGCCGGCCAGCGGAAGGCCATGTCCGTGGCGATGTCCGGCCAGACCTCACTCATCGGCTGCCCCGGACGGTTCGCGAGGTATGCGTCCATCACGGCGCCGGCCCGATCGCCGAGCACCGGCCGGGCACGGTCCGCCAGGCGTTCGCGGGTGGCGCCGTCGAGTGAGCTGTCGAGGAGCAGGAAGAGGCGCATCTCGTCGCGGTTCGTGCCGATCAGAACATCGACATCCGCCGAC
>JAYTFI010000182.1:0-8518 GCA_043734485.1 Acidimicrobiales bacterium
CGGGCGAGCGCGGCGGATCGGGACACCAGACGACCATCCGCGTGCGCCGTGCGTGACGATTCGAAGCCTGTGAGCACCCGATGGGTGCGGTGAGCGACAATCTGCTCCTTGCCATCGTGCCAATCCGCCGCGCCCATGTTCCAGCGCACCCACCGAGCCCGACAAGCCCACGTCATTCCAACAGAGCCGGCCAATGCGATCTCACCCGAGCCGACGCCGTCGATCAGCAGGCCCAGCAGCAGCAGGCTCACCCGAGCGGCGGGGGCGACATCGTCAACCCGCTTCCCTTCGATGGCGCCGAGTACCTCGTTGCGCCACGCGGAACCACCCAGTGGGTTCGCAACCTCCGTGCCGCCGGCGGCGGCGAACTGCGGTTCGATGGCGCCGGGTCGACGCGTTCACGTTCGTCGAAGTGCCAGACACCGACAAGGTGCCGGTCCTGCGGGCATATCTGACGCTCTGGAAGTTCGAAGTCGGAAGGTTCTTCGACGGCGTCGGCCCGGACGCGACCGACTCGGAGACCGGACGCGACCGACTCGGAGATCTCGGCCATTGCTGTCGGCTACCCCGTGTTCCGGGTGATTCGCGCCGCGTCTTGAGCCGAGCGGGCTTGGCGCCCGACCCGCCGTGGGCGAGAATCCGGGTATGGACGACAACAGCAACGAAGCCGCCAGCCCGGAGATCCGCTACGAGGTCGACGGCCACGTCGCCGTCCTCACCTTCAACCGCCCTGACCGGATGAACACCATCTCGGCTTCGATGCTCGAGCAGCTGAGCACACTGCTCCTGAAGGCCGACCGCGACCCGGAGATCCGGTGCATCGTGATCACCGGCGAAGGCAAGGCGTGGTGTGCCGGCCTCGACATCCGGGCCCAGACCGAGGGCACGGGCCTGCAAGTCGCCGGCAACCCCGGCGAGTTGGAGATGCGCGACGCCCCACCGATCGTGCTGCACGGCATCGACACGCCAACCATTGCCGCCCTCAACGGTGGCGCTGCGGGATACGGGATGGACCTCGCCCTCGGCTGCGACATCCGCATCGCCGGGCCCACCGCGAAGTTGGCCGCCGCCTTCACCAAGCGCGGCATCGTCCCCGAGAGCGGCGGCACGTGGCTGCTCCCCCGCATCGTCGGCTACGCCAAAGCGGCCGAACTGGCCTTTACCGGGCGCACCCTGAACGCCCAGGAGTGCCTCGAGCTCGGTCTCGTCAACCATGTGGTGGGCGGCGACGAGCTGATGAAGGTGGCGATGGACATGGCCGGCGAGATCGCCGGCAATGCGCCGCTCGCAGTGCGGGCCACAAAGCGCATGATGCGCATGGGCGAGAGCGAGACGTTCGAGCAGAACGTCCATCACGTGTTCCTCCAACTGCTCCCGTTGTTCCGCACGAAGGACTTCGAGGAGGGCATGCGTTCCTACCTCGAGCGCCGCCCGCCGAACTTCATCGGCAGGTAGGTGGCCGCCGCCGAAACGCTATCGGGGTTGCGGCGGCGTTGCCGGTAGCCTTTGCCCATGTCGTCTCGCACCTGGTCGCCGTCGAGTTGGCGCGACTTCCCCGCACTCCAGCAGCCCGACTGGCCCGATTCGGGTGCCCTCGACCTCGCCCTCAAGCGGCTGAGCGGTCTCCCGCCACTGGTGTTCGCAGGCGAAGCGCGCCAACTCACGACCGCACTCGGCCGCGTCGCCGACGGCAAGGCGTTTCTGCTCCAGGCCGGCGACTGCGCGGAGAGCTTCAACGACTTCTCCGCCGCGACCATCCGGGACAAGCTGAAGGTCATCCTCCAGATGGCGGCTGTGCTCACGTACTCCGGCGGCGTGCCCGTGGTGAAGGTGGGACGCATCGCCGGGCAGTTCGCCAAGCCCCGCAGTGCGAACACCGAAATGGTCAACGGCGTCGAGCTCCCGAGCTTCCGCGGCCACATCGTCAACGACGACGCGCCCGATCGGGCAGCCCGCATTCCCGACCCCGAGCGGATGATCGCGGCGTACCACCAGTCGACGGCGACGCTCAACCTCGTCCGCGCCTTCACCAAGGGCGGGTTCGCCGACCTCCGCCAGGTCCACGTGTGGAATCAGCAGTTCGTCTCGACCAGCGCCGAGGGCCGCCGCTACGAGGCGATCGCGGCCGGCATCGATTCCGCGCTGCGCTTCATGGCCGCGTGCGGGATAGATCTGTCCGACGAGGCGCCCATCCACCAGGTCGATTTCTGGACCAGTCACGAAGCGCTGCTGCTCGGCTACGAGGAAGCGCTCACCCGCAACGACACGCTCACCGGCGATTGGTACGACTGCTCGGCGCACATGCTGTGGATCGGCGAGCGTACGCGCCAGCTCGACCACGCCCACGTCGAGTTCCTCCGCGGCGTCCACAACCCGCTCGGATGCAAGGTCGGCCCGTCTGCCACGCCCGACGATCTGATCGCGCTGTGCGAGGCGCTCAACCCGGAGCGCATACCAGGCCGCCTCACGTTCATCACCCGTATGGGCGCGCAGAAGATCGAGCAGGCGCTGCCGCCGCTGCTCGAGGCCATCCGCGATTCCGGCCATCCCATCGCCTGGGTGTGCGACCCGTGCCACGGCAACACCTACTCGTCCACCGGCGGATTCAAGACGCGCCACTTCGACGACGTCGTGGCCGAGGTCAAGGCCTTCTTCCGGGCCCACCGCTCCGTCGGCACATGGCCCGGTGGCCTGCACATCGAGCTCACCGGTGACAACGTCACCGAGTGCCTCGGCGGCAGCGACGACCTGGCCGACGTCAACCTCGGCGACAACTACACGACGGTCTGCGATCCCCGGTTGAACGCCCGCCAGTCGCTCGATCTGGCCTTCCAGGCCAGCGAACTGCTGCGGGTCTGAGGCCCGACTCACGCAGGCGGTCGTAGGCTCCGGGCCGTGAAGGAGCCGAGCGACCTCGCCGAACCGCACTGGCACGACCCGGAAGCCCAGTCGGCGCGCTCCCGGGCGTGGGCCGCGACGATGCACGGTCATCAGCTTGAACCCGCGGTCCGGGTCCGCAGTGCCCACGAGACCAGTTCCGCCCGAATCGACCTCGAGCGTCCGCTGTTGCGCGAAGAGCGCGAGTCGATGCTCGACGCCACCCTCGCATCGGGTGCCACACGTGCGGTCGGGAGTGGTCAGCGGGCTGTCGAGGAGGCGCCCGATCCGGTCCGCACGAGCTTCGAGCGCGACCGCGACCGAATCCTCCATGGCAATGCGTTCCGGCGCCTGGCGGGCAAGACGCAGGTGTTCGTGTTCCCGAGCGATCATCAACGCACCCGCTTGACCCATGCGATCGAGGTCGCGCAGGTGGCTCGAAGCATTGCCGGCGCGTGCCGCCTCAACGTGGCCCTGGCCGAGGCCATCGCACTCGGTCACGACTGCGGGCACGGGCCGGGTGGCCACGCCAGCGAGGATGCCCTGAGCCCCTACATCGACGGCGGCTACGACCACGCCACATGGGGCGCCGATGTAGTGCTGGCTCCTCTGAATCTGTGCGCAGAGACGCTCGATGGCATCCGCAACCACTCGTGGTCGCGGCCCGCACCGTCGACGCCCGAGGGGGAAGTCGTAAGCTGGGCCGACCGCATCGCCTACGTGTGCCACGACTTCGAAGACGCCGTCGCGGCCGGAATCGTCCGGGCCGACGGACTGCCGCCAGTCGTGCTCGAACGTTGTGGAGCGGATCGGTCGAGCCAGCTGAACGCCTTTATCCGCGGCTTGGTGGAGGCCGTCGCGGCGACGGGTCGCATTGCCATGGTCGAGGATCTGGCTGAGGCGCTGGCCCATTTCCGGCGCTGGAACTACGAGCGCATCTACCTCCGGCCGGCGTCGCAGGAGCAGGCCGCCGCAGTCATTGCCGTGCTGCAAGGCCTTGTCGAGCACTACGCCGACCGACCACATCTGCTCAGGGAGCTGCGCCCGCACGCAGCCGACGCCGCGGCCGGGAGCGCCGATGCGTTCCGGGCCGCCGTGACCTACGTGGGCGGGATGACCGACCGGTTCGCCTGTGCGGCCGCAGTCACTGAGCTGGGCTGGGATCCGGCCAAACTTCCGAGAGGCATCGGCGTGGTGCGGTAGAACGAGACACGTGAGCTCGATGACGATGCGTGACGCCGCGGTAGCGGTCCGGTCCCTCCCCCGCCGCTTCGGCGAGATACTGAACGGGCCGATCGGCGACGACTCGTGGGATCGTCTCGTGCGTGCGCCCGATTCGAGCGGCCGCAGCGCAGCGGGCTGGGCTGGGCAGACGAGCGCGCTGATCACCGCCCTCGGCACGGCTATGGCCGCCTTGCCCATGACGGCGCGCCCAGCGGTCGACCTGGCCAAGCTGACGACCGCCCACAGCGAGCCGCCCGGCGCCACCGCCATCAGCGCCGTGTTGCACGAGCTGGGCGACGTCGCGACCCGTGCCGCCGCGGCGATCGAAGGCCGCCAGCCGGGCGACTTCGACCGCAAGTGCATCGTCGACGGGCACGAGAAGTCGGCCTACGACCTCGTGAACAACGTCGTCGCCACCGCCGTCGCAAACCTGCACCACGCGTCCGCCGCACTCGACGCCGCCCGAGCCGCGCACTGAGCTACGTCGCCGCTGCGGCGGCTAGGTCAGCTGCGCACGGGAGCGGGCCTGCACGGCTTCGCGACGGGCGGCGATGTCCGCCGGCTTCACGGCCTTCATGTGCGCCGACGCAGTGCGCGACTCGTGGGCCAGCCCGTCGGTGAACCCGCCGTCGTTGGAGTCGTCGTACAGACCCTTCAGTGCGCGTACGGTCGGCGCATCGGCGAACGCGACCTCGTTGGCGAATGCCAGCGCCGCGGGCAGCAGCTCGTCGGGAGCGAACACCCGGTTCACCAGACCCCACCGCTCGGCCGTGGCTGCGTCGAGGAACTGCGAACCGAACGACAGCTCCTTGGCCCGGGCCATGCCGATGAGCCGAGGCAGACGGAGCGTCATCCCCCACGTCGGCAGGATGCCCACGCGGGCGTGTGTGTCGGCGAAGCGGGCCGATGTCGACGCGTAGATCACGTCGCAGGCCAGCGCCAGCTCGAATCCGCCGGTGATCGCGACACCATTGACCGCGCCGATGATCGGCACATGGCATGCGCGCATAGCGCCGACCATGTCGAACTCTGAAGCCGCAAGCGAACCAGTGGCGGACGAGCCGCCGGACTCGCCGCCCAGCTCCTTCAGGTCGACGCCGGCACTGAACGCGTCGCCTGCGCCGGTGAGCACGATCGCAGCCAGCGCCGGATCGTGGGCGAACGCACGGAACGCCGACGTGATCTGGCGGCGCAGCTCGAAGCTGAGCGCGTTCTTCTTCGTCGGCCGGTTCAGTGTCAGGACGACCACGTCCCCGGAGCGCTCGGTCAGCAGCACGTCCTCGCTCATGCCAGCACCTCGACGAAGCGCTCGAGCTGGCGCAGGTTCCGGCACTCATACGTCCCGTCGGTGTGGATGGCGTACTCCCCGAGGATCGAGTCACCGGTGTTCCAGTAGCTCTTCGGCTCGGGGTTCAGCCAGTAGACGTGGCGGGCCTTCTTGCGCATCTCCTTGATGACCCAGGCCTGCGAGGCGTGGTAGTTGTTCCGCGCGTCGCCGAGCAGGATGACCGTCGTCTTCGGCGAGATGTCCTTGCCCCAGCGCTCCCAGAAGCTCTCGAACGCATGGCCGTAGTCCGAGTGCCCGTCGACCCAGATCACGTCGGCTTCGGTGTTGACGCGGTGCACGGCTTCGGTGATGTCCTCGATGCCCTCGAAGAAGCGCGTCACCTCGTCGACCCCGTCGATGAAGACGAAGCTGCGCACCTTCGAGAACTGCCCCGAGATGGCGTAGACGAGCTGAAGCGTGAAGCGGGCGAACGCCGCGACAGAACCCGAGATGTCGGCAATGACCATGATCTCGGGCTTGGCCGGGCGCGGGAACTTGAACTTCGGATCGGCCGGAACGCCGCCGTACGAAAGGGAGTGCCGCACCGTGTTGCGGAAGTCGAGCGGGCCCTTGCGACCGTGACGTCGCTTGCGGGCCAGGCGGACCGCCAGCTTGCGGGTGAGTGGGTAGATCGCTTTGCGGAGGTTCACCATCTCCTCGCGCGTGGCGTGCATGAAGTCGACATCCTCGGGTAGCGGTTTGCGCAGCGTCTTGGCCATCGCCTCGGCGCCGCGGTCGGCCACGAGCCGACGGCGGATCTCCGCCTCGATCTCCTGGCGCATCTGGTCGATCCGTGACTGGAACTCGTCACGTTCGAGCCGCTCCTCGAGCGGTGTCAGCTCGCCGCCGACCTGCTTCTTGCTGGCCTCCATGAGGCGCTCGAGCATGCCGTCGAGGTCGAGGTTGCGCAACGTCCGGTACAGGTAGTACGTGCCACCGACCGGACGGCCCGGCTCCATACCCGAGAAGCGCGTCACCGCAGCCTTCGCGATGGCCCGCATCATCATCTGGTCGGCGTTGAGCAGCGCGTTGTAGAGCATTAGCGCCAGCTCTTCGGGCGTGAGCCCCTCCATGCCACCGCCGCCCTGCTGCTCACCTGGCTGACCCGGCATCTCCGGCTGCTGACCATTCTCGAACTCGCCATCGGCATTCATTGCATACTGCGCGCCGCGAAGGGAGAAATACACCTCGAAGACCGTCTCGAATGCACGCCAATGCGCGGCATTCTTGACGAGCGTGCAGCCAAGCGCGTACTTGAATGCGTCGCGATCCTCAACAGGGATGACCTTCACGGCCTCCATGGCGTCGAGGTTCTCTGTCAGCGAGACCGGCAAGCCCGCATTGCGGAGTTCGACGATGAAACCGCTCAGTAGGTCCAGCATGTTCGTCCTTCCCGATCCATCCGCTGTTCGCGACGGTTCATTTCTCGGAGAATTCTTTGGCAGCCTTCGCGATGTCGGTCTGGTACTTGAGGAGGATGTGGAGCGTCTCCCTGTAGGTCTGCTCGTCGATCGAGTCCTTGCCGAGCAGAACCAGTGTGCGGGCCCAGTCGAGGGTCTCGGAGACCGACGGCGACTTCTTCAGCTCCAGCTGGCGGATCGAGCGTACGACCCGCACGATCTGGTCGGCGAGGTTCTCCCGCAGCCCCTCGACGCGGGTGAGGATGATCTCCTTCTCGCGGTCCATCTGCGGGTAGTCGATGTGCAGGAACAGGCAGCGGCGCTTGAGAGCCTCGGACAGCTCACGAGTGTTGTTGGACGTGAGGAACACGAGCGGGATCTGCGTCGCCACAACGGTGCCGAGCTCCGGGATCGACACCTGGTAGTCAGAGAGGATCTCGAGCAGCAGCGCCTCGGTCTCGACCTCGACACGGTCGACCTCGTCGATCAGCAGTACCACCGGGTCGGTGGCCCGGATGGCCTCGAGTAACGGACGCGTGAGCAGGAACTCGTCCGAGAAGATGTCGTCCTCGATGTCGGTCCAGGTGCCTCCCTCGTTCTCCGAGACGCGCTGCGCCTGGATGCGCAGGAGCTGTTTCTTGTAGTTCCACTCGTAGAGCGCCTTGGACTCGTCGAGGCCCTCGTAGCACTGGAGCCGGATGAGGCGGGCACCGATCATCTTGGCCACGCTCTTGGCCAGCTCCGTCTTGCCGGTACCGGCGGGCCCTTCGATCAGCACTGGCTTCTGGAGCCGGTCGGCCAGGAACACGACGCCGGCGATGCCGTCGTCGGCGAGGTAGTTGACGCTCTTCAGCTGATCACGGACGGTGGACACTGCATCGAATCGTGCTTTTTCGGAGAGGGCGCTCACGCGCGGACCTTGCCTTTCTTGAGGCCGGGGTGGCCGTGGGGTGTTCCGGCCTTGAGGCCTTGTTTGGCGTACTTGCGCTGCTGTGAAGCGTTGCGACCGACTGACCCGCTACACGCGGACCTGTCCATCACCGGTGACGATGTACTTCGAAGTCGTCAGTTCACGCAAACCCATGGGCCCACGCGCGTGCAACTTCTGGGTACTGATGCCGATCTCCGCACCGAAGCCGAACATCTCGCCATCGGTGAATCGCGACGAGACATTGACCATCACCGCTGCGGCGTCGACCTCGCGCGTGAAGCGCTCAGCGTTGGCGAGGTCGTTGGTGACGATCACCTCGGTGTGCCCCGTGCCGTTGCGCCGGATGTGGTCGATGGCGTCCTCCACGGAGTCGACGACGGCCACACTAAGCTTCAGATCGAGGAACTCGCGGGCGAAGTCCTCCGGCGTGGCCGGACCCATCCGCTCAGCGCCGACGATTTGCCGGGCATGCGGATCGCCGACGAGTTCGACCCCTTCGAGGGCCAGCGCGGCGCGGGGCAGGAACGTCGGCGCAACTTCTGCATGGACGATCAGCGACTCGAGTGCATTGCATACCGAAGGACGCTGGATCTTGCCGTTGATCAGGATGTTGAGGGCCTTCTCAAGATCGGCAGAAGCGTCGACGAAGAGGTGGCAGTTGCCATCGCCATCGATCACGTACGGGACGGTCGCATTGTCGAGAATGCTGCGAATGAGTGACGGCCCACCACGGGGAATGAGCACATCGATCGACTCGCG
>JAYTFI010000183.1:0-5992 GCA_043734485.1 Acidimicrobiales bacterium
ACGGGCCACAGGCCGTGCCGCCGGACGAGAGGCCGGCCGTGCCATCGACCGCTTCGGCGGCCGCGACGCCTGGACCTGGACCGGCTCTGGGCGGGCCACAGGCGTGACTGGCTCGGCTTCCTCGCCAACCAGGCTGCGGATCGTCTCGTGGCCCGGCGCGATACGGGTGATGATCGGGTTGATGCCGGCCGCCTTGGCCAGTGACTTCACGTCACCCACCTGTTCGGGCGTCATGATCGTGACCACGACACCGTCGGAACCAGCCCGGGCGGTGCGCCCGGAGCGGTGCAGGTACGCCTTGTGCTCGGCCGGCGGGTCGACGTGCACGACGAGCGCTATGTCGTCGACGTGGATGCCGCGAGCGGCGATGTCCGTAGCCACGAGCACGAGGGTGCGACCGGCCGTGAAGTCGTCGAGATTCCGCTCGCGGGCGTTCTGCGACAGGTTGCCGTGGAGCTCGACGGCAGGGATCCCGCCTGCGGTGAGCTGCTTGGCCAGCTTCTTGGCGCCGTGCTTGGTCCGGGTGAACAGCAGCGCGCGATCCATGCCGGCGGCGAGCTCCCGGATGACCGAGGGCTTGTCGGCTGCGCTTACTGCGAAGACGTGGTGCGTCATGGTCGACACCTGGGCCGCGGGCGGATCGACCGAATGCACGATCGGGTTCACGAGGTAGCGCTTGACGATCGTGTCGACACCGCCATCGAGGGTGGCCGAGAACAGCAGCCGCTGACCCTTCTTTGGGGTGGCATCGAGCAGCCGGCGCACGGCCGGGAGGAACCCGAGGTCGGCCATGTGGTCGGCCTCGTCGAGCACGGTCACCTCGACCTGGTCGAGTCGGCAATGGCCTTGCTGGATGAGGTCTTCGAGACGCCCGGGACAGGCGACCACGATGTCGGCGCCGCCTCGCAACGCCAGGACCTGTGGGTTTTGGCCGACGCCTCCATAGACGGTCGCGACTTTCAACGACATGACCGCAGCGAGCGGCATCATGACCTCAGCGACCTGGTTCGCGAGCTCGCGCGTCGGGACGAGGACGAGGGCGCGAGGCCGACTGGGCTGGCGGTGGCTGGAGGAGGCGGCGATCGCGGCGACCGTCGGGATGGCGAACGCGATGGTCTTGCCGCTGCCGGTCTTACCCCGGCCCAGCACGTCACGACCGGCGAGCGAGTCGGGAAGGGTGGCGCTCTGGATGGGGAACGGGGTTTCGACTCCCGTGCGCACGAGCGACGCAATGAGTGCGTCGGAGACTCCGAGCGATGCGAATGTGGCGTTTGGGTCGATCACCGCGGCGGTGTGCTGACCGAGGATGCTCGTGCTGGCCGTGTTGGCGTCGGACCGCGGCGCGCTCGTGGAGCGGGGCTGGGGCCGCGGGTTGCGGTTGTCGGGCCTGGCTCCGGGGTTTCCAGCTGTACCGGCGTTTCCGGTATGGCGCGGACGCCCGGTGTTGCCGCGGCGCGGCCCAGCGGATGCAGGGGTGTTGGTCATGACTGTCTTTCTGAAGCTCGGGTGGCCGATTGATGCAGATGGCCACTCGCCCAGGAAGGCGAAGCGTCCCATCCCGGATTACAAGGGGGACGACCATGCGCTCGAACGTCTCGAACGCGCCGCGTTACGACCGCAGCACGTCGGAGATCGACACACTGCCAGGCGTCAGGGTACACGGCGTTCTCTCAAACCGGTCGCACTTGGCGAACGGGCGGACCGCCCGCCCTGCTGCCGAGGGTCTGGGATAGGGCCCATGACGGGGGTGCGGGCATGGCAGTCGGCTTAGTCACAGGATGCCGTTCGGGCATCGGCCTGTTCTGAGCACGAGCAGACGAGACGGCATGTCGCCGGATATCGGCGAGAACCGGTCCGGAGGACGCGCGGTTGCGGGGTTGATTGCGCGCGAAGTTGGTCGAATTGCGGTCGGGCTCGTGCATTTTGGCGCCTCCGCGCGCTTTGGTACCGACGTTTGCGCGCGTTGGGCAACCCAGACTGACGAGTGGCGTACCTGGTCAGACGAGTTCGACTGCGACGCCTCGCAAGTGCGCTGCGAGCGCCGTGATGTCAGCCTCGTCGCCAGTCAGCACGGTTCCGTTCGGTTCAGCCAGTGCGACCACGAGCGCGTCGACGGCTGATCCTTGCTTTCTCAGCGCACGAGTGCTTCGAGCCTCGCGACCACCGTCGACACGTCCGGCAGCGCGAGCGTGTCGCGCCGGATTTTCTGCGCTCGTTCGCGGTACACCGAATCGGCGAGCATCTCGGTCGTTGCGTCACGAATGGCTGCGGGGTCGGCGTGCACGGGGTCGAGCACACGGCCGACCCCGAGCGCAAGGCACCGCACCGCATTGTGCGGTTGATCCGCCCCCATAGGAAACAGCAGCAGCGGCACACCGTGTGCGAGAGCGCCGATCACACTGCCCGACCCGCCATGGCACACGACGAGATCGCACCCGGGAAGCACGTCGGCCTGCGGTATGAAGCGTTCGAGACGCACGTTCGATGGCTGTGCCCCGAAGGCCGCCGGGTCTCGCTGGCGTCCGACGGTGGCGATCACCTCGACCGGTAGTTCGGCCAACCCGTCGAGAATGCGAGCGAAGAGGTCGCCCGACTCCATGTTGAAGATCGTCCCGAGGGTGACGTAGATCCGCGGTCCCGGGCTGGTCCACAAGTCCGTATGCGCGCGAACCTCACGACGTTCCAGCACGGCGGGTCGGAACGCATAGGCCGTCCTCGGCAGCAGGTACGTGGGGTCACGGAACCTGAGCGGGAACGGTGCGAGCACCAAGTGACGTTCGAGCATCAGCAGATCAGGATCGGGCATCAGGCCGAAGCGAGAACGAACCTCGTTCAGTGGCTCCGACAGCAGATCCGGCGTCGCGAACGAACCGGCGACGAGCACAAGCACGGTGGCATGGGGAAGGCCGAGGCACTCCGCGGCAATTATGGCGCCGTAGTCGACTTCGTCGCTGACCAGCATGTCCGGACGCAGTTCATGGCCGAGTGCGATGAGGTCCGCGGCCCGGCGCATCGCGGTGAGGCGGGCGAACCCGTCGCGCAGCACCGTGACCTCGGTGGCCGCATCCGGCTCGGCCAGCGGTAGGACAGCGAGGAGATCTTCGACGTCGGGACCGGCTGCGACGGCCGAGAAGTGATCGGCCTCGACCACGGGGACCATCGAGGGGCGACAGGCGAAACCGACGAAGTGACCAGCAGCCCGTGCCGCCCTGGCCAAGGGAGCCAGGGGCTCGTAGTGGCCATTGCCGCCGACGAAGGTGAAGAGGATGCGCATTCGACGGTCCTTGTCGGGTGCAGGATCGGACATCGTAGGGAAGCACGGCACGCAGGCGTCCGTCGACTATCACAGAGGCCCATGACTTCGCCGCGCCAGCAAACGATGGTCGCACTCGATCTGGAGGGTGTCCTCGTTCCCGAGATCTGGATCGCCGTATCCGAACGCACCGGCATCGCAGAGTTGCGGCGTACGACCCGTGACGAGCCGGACTACGACGTCCTCATGCGCTACCGCCTCGAGCTCCTCGAACGCCACGGCCTCACGCTGTCGGCCATCAAGGAGGTCATCGCCGGGCTGACGCCGCTACCCGGTGCAGTCGAGTTCCTCGACGAGCTCCGCACGCGCACGCAGGTCGTCCTCCTGTCCGACACGTTCGAACAGTTCGCGCAACCCCTGATGCGCCAGCTCAACTGGCCGGCCATCCTGTGCCATCGCCTTGTCGTGGAGGACGACCGCATCGTCGGCTACGCGCTGCGAATGCCGGACCCCAAGCGGGCTGCGGTCGAGGCGTTCCGTTCGCTCAACTACCGCATCGTGGCCGCCGGCGACTCCTACAACGACACGACCATGCTGCTCGCAGCGCACGCCGGCTTCCTCTTCCACGCACCGGAGAACGTGCGCCTCCAGTTCCCGCAGCTGCCGGCCCTCGACTCCTTCGACGACCTGCTCGAGCACATCACCGCCGCGCTCCTCTGAGTCCATCTGCGCGCAGAGGAGCGTGCCCGGCTACGAAACGATCCGCATCACGGCCTCGATCTCGACGGTGATCCCGATCGGCAGCGACGCCATCCCGACGGCTGATCGGGCGTGTCGGCCACGATCGCCGAGCACCGCGACGAACAGGTCCGAACAGCCGTTGATGACCGCGGGATGCTCACCGAACTCCGGGACGCCGTTGACCATGCCGAGCACTTTGAGGACCTCGATGCTGTCGAGGCTGCCCGCCGCCGCCTTCGCCGTGGCCAGTAGCGCGAGACCGACGAGCTTCGCATGCTCGTAGGCCTGCGCGACATCGACCTCGGCCCCCACCTTGCCCGTGTAGAAGCCGCCCTCGGGGCGGCGTGGCCCCTGGCCGGAAAGGTAGATCACCTTGCCATCACGCTTGAAAGGCACATAGTTGGCCATCGGTGCCGCCATGTTCGGGAGCGTGAGCCCGAGTGCTGCGAGTCGTTCGTCTGCCGTCGTAGCCGTCATGGGATTCCTCCGGAGGGTCGGGATGCGCACGCTATCCCGACCCTGCCGATGGTTGCCCGGCCATGACCACCTCCGTGAGCCGGGCCTCGCCGGCCTGCGCGCCGAGTGCGGCTCCGACCGCCTGTGACCGGGAGGCCCGCGTACAGATCGTGGTCGACGCCGAGTAGAAGATCCGTCCGACCGGGTTGCAGTTGTCCTCCAGGCGGTCCTTCGCGAACGGCTCGACGATCAGCCAGGTGCCCTCGGCCTTGAGCGCGTTGCGGACATGCGCCGCCGCTCCCACCGGATCGCCCATGTCGTGCAGGCAGTCGAAGCAGGCGACGAGGTCGAACCCGACGCCCGCGAAGTCCGCTGCGCTCGCCACCTCGAAGCGCACCCGGTCGTCGACACCGGCGTGCTTCGCGGCCTTCCGCGCCTCGTCGATGGAGGCCTCGTGGTAGTCGAAGCCGACAAAGGTGGACTTCGGATAGGCCAACGCCATGATCACCGTCGAGGCGCCGTGGCCACGCCCGAGGTCGGCCACTGAAGCACCCTGCTGCAGCTTGTCGGCAACGCCTTCGAGCGCTGGTATCCAAGACTCCACGAGGTTGGCGAGGTAGCCGGGACGGAAGAACCGCTCGGTGCCTTGGAACAGGTCGTGGTGATGCTCATGCCAACCGACACCCTCAGCCGTGCGAAACGCGGCCGTTATGCGGTCGTCGTCGCGGATGGTCGACGCCGCGAGCTGGAACGCGCCAGGCATGAACAGCGGGTTGCCCTCGTCCGTGAGCGCGAACGCCTGCTCCTCGCTGAGATGAAACGCACCGGTGGTCGGGTCGTACTCGCAGTACCCGCTCGCAGCCTGCGCGGACAGCCATTCCTGCAGGTAGCGCTCATCGAGCGAGGTGCGGGCAGCGAGCTCGGCTGCGGTGACCGGCGTGCTGTCGGCCATTGCCTTGTACAGGCCGAGCCGGTCCCCGATGAGGACGGTGGTGCACGTCAGCTCGGCGACGCCCTGGATCAACGTTCAGTACCGCTGGGCCGCGATGGACACATGACGCGTTTTAGACGACGCGCGCGAGTTCCAGGTCCGAAGCGCGCGAAGTCGACTCGAATTGACCTCCGTTAGCCCATTTCGTGCGACTTCGCGCGCACAAGCATCGACTTTCGCGCGCGCGGATGGGCTCGGAATCGGCGTGGCTGCTCCTCGTGTCGGCATCGTCAATGGATCCGAGTGATGATCGTCCGGGGTGCGCCGGTGCGCCCGTCGATCGGGGGAGTGGTCATGGACACCGAAGCGGGCCTCAGAAGGTTGATGGAACTGGCGGCGCGCGAGCGCTACCTCGGTGTGTTCGTGACAACGAATGCCGACAACAGCCCGCAAGTGTCGGTGCTCAACGCCGGCGTCCTCGCCAGCCCACTGGCCACCGACGCGGGTAGGCCGCGGGTCGCGCTGGTAGCGATGCCCGCGGCCAAGATCCGTAACCTCCGGGCCCGGCCGGAGGCGACGCTCGTGGTTCGGGCCGGGTGGGAGTGGATCGC